>DHMW01000111.1:0-2424 GCA_002405995.1 Oscillospiraceae bacterium UBA4632 | reverse complement strand
ATGCCGCCGGCCTCGCCGGAGGCGACGTGGGCGTTGCGGATATAGTCGAGCAGGCTCGTCTTGCCGTGGTCCACGTGGCCCATGACGACGACGACCGGCGCGCGGGGCTGGAGTTCATCCTCGCTGTCCTTGTGGTCGTCGATGAGCTTTTCCTCGATCGTGACGACGACTTCCTTTTCGACCTTGCAGCCGAGCTCTTCGGCGACAAAGGACGCGGTATCGAAGTCGATCATCTGGGAAAGGGAAGCCATCACGCCGTTTTTCATCAGACACTTGACGACCTCCGCGCCGGTCTTTTTCATGCGGCTTGCCAGCTCGCCGACGGAGATCTCATCGGGGATCTTGACGGTCAGCGGCGTTTTCTTCGCGATCTCGAGCTGGAGGCGGCGCATCTTCTCGGCCTCCTCCTGCTTCCGCTTGCCGGAGAACGGCTGCTGGCGGCCGCCGCGGTTCTTGTTGCTGCGGAACTTTTCCTTGTTCCCGCGCTCCAGCTCGCGGCGGTCGCCGGAGCGCTCCGCCATGTCCTGCAATTTCTCGTCGTACTTGTCAAGGTTGACGTTCGTCACCTTGCGCGTATCGACGATCTTCTTTTCCGGCACGCGCGTCGTGGGCTGCTGCGTGGCGGTGGACTTGCTGGGCTTTGCCTGCTGCTGGGGCTGCTGGGGCTGCGCGGGCTTTTTCTGCTGGCCCGCCTGCTGCTGGGGCTGCTGGGCGGGCTTCGCCGCGCCCTGCGCGGGAGCCGCCTTCGGCTCGGGCTTCTTTTCGGGCGCGGTCTCGGCGTAGATCGTCTCGATCTTCACCTGGTGCTTCTGCGTCAGATGCTCAAAGATCAGGTCGATCTCCTTCTCCGTCAACACCTGCGAGGGCTTTTTGGGCGTGTCCGTATAAGTATTCAGAACGGCAAGGATGTCCTTCGACGCCATGCCGAAGTCCTTCGCCAGATCGGATACCTTGTTTCTGTTCATTGTAGTAGCCAAATTACTGCACCTCCGTGTGTTGTGATGTCCGCCGGGTCTCTTTCTTCACGCTGCCCTTGCCCTTCTTCACCGGGCGGGAATGGGCAAAGCGCCTTGCGCTTTTTTCCTTCTCTGCGGCGCGGTGCGCCCTTTCGCGCTCTGCGCGCGTGCGCCCGTGCTTCACGGTGCGCTGCGGCGGCCTGCGCTGCTCCGTCTTTTCCGCCGCGCGCTTTTCCGGCGCAGAAGGGGAGGGGGGCTCCGCCCGCTCCGCGCGCGGCTTCCTCTTGCCCATGCGCACATTCTTCTCGTGCTGCGCCATTTCCCTTCGGCGCTCCTGCGCGCGCTGCGCCTTGACGGCGAGCCGCCGCGCCGCCTCGCCGTAGTGCGCCTCGTCGCTCTCGGCGAGCTTTTTGGCGATCGCCTCGGCAAGGCCGATATCCGTCACCGCCAGCAGCGCGCAGGACGTGCGCCCCAGCGCGTGCCCAAGCTCCGCCTTGTCCGCGGGGACCGCAAGGCAGATGCACTCGCCCGCCTCGCCGAAGTGGAGCGCGCGGCGGCGGGTGTTGTCCGCCGCGTCGGAGGCGATCAGGATGAGCCGCGCGTGCTTTGCGCGTGCCGCCGCGCCGGCCGGTTCTTCGCCGGCTTCCAGCTTTCCGGCCTTTTTCGCAAGACCGATCAGGTTGAGCAGTTTATCCACCGTTTGCCATCTCCTTTTCCATTTCCTCGTAGACGCTCTCAGGGATGGCGGTATCCAGCGCGCGCTCGAGCGCGCGGGACTTGCGCGCCCGCTTGAGGCATTCCTCATTCGGGCAGACGTAGGCGCCGCGCCCGGGCTTTTTGCCCGTAAAGTCGAGCGACACCTCGCCCTGCGGCGATTTGACGGCGCGGATGAGCGCGCGCTTGTCCTTCATCTCGCGGCAGCCCACGCACTGGCGCTGCGGGAGCTTCTTCACTTTCTGCATGAGCCGCCCTCCTTTGCTTATTCCTCTTCCTTGTAGCTCTGGGGCTTGATGTCGATCTTGTAGCCGACCAGGCGTGCAGCCAGGCGCGCGTTCTGCCCCTCCTTGCCGATGGCGAGGGAGAGCTGGTCGTCCGGCACGATGACGCGGCACGCCTTGCCCTCCTCGGCAAGGCGGACGTCCACCACGTCCGCGGGCGCGAGCGCCGCGGCGATATACTCCGCCGGATCGTCGCTGTACTTGATGATGTCGATCTTCTCGCCGCGCAGCTCCTCGACGATGCTGTTCACGCGCTGGCCGTGGGGGCCGACGCACGCGCCGATGGGATCGACGTTGGGATCGTTGCTCCACACCGCCATCTTCGTGCGCGAGCCTGCCTCGCGGGCGATGGAGCGGATCTCGACCGTGCCGTCGTAGATCTCGGGCACCTCAAGCTCGAAAAGGCGCTTGACAAGCCCCGGATGCGTGCGGGAGATGACGACCTGCGGGCCGCGGGACTGGCGGCGCAC
>DHMW01000095.1 GCA_002405995.1 Oscillospiraceae bacterium UBA4632 | reverse complement strand
ACGAATTCCGAGCCCGACATCGAGAAAAACGGCACGTTCGCCTCGCCGGCGACCGCCTTGGCGAGCATCGTTTTACCGGTTCCCGGAGGGCCGACGAGCAGGATGCCCTTGGGCATCGACGCGCCGATCTCCCGATACTTGCTGGGGTCATGCAGGTAGTTGACGACCTCGGTGAGGTTCTCCTTGGCCTCGTCCTCGCCCGCGACGTCGTCAAACTTGATGCCCTCGGCAGACTTGACATAAATCTTGGCATTGGACTTCCCCATGTTGAACATCATGAAGTTGTCCCCGCCCATTTTGTCCATCATCTTGCGGGACATATACTGCCCCAGTGCGATAAAGATGATGATCGGCAGCACCCAGCTGAGGATATTCACCAGCAGCGAGGTCTGCTCGATCTCCTCTCCCGTGGTGGAAACGCCCGCGTCCAGCAGCCGCTGGACAAGCCCTTCGTCATCGGGGAGCATCGGCGTTTTGTAGACGGTTTTCTCATCCTTATCCGTAAACAGGATCCGATTTTCCTGCTGTTGGATCTCCACCTTGCCGACCTCGCCCTGTTCGGTCATGGTGACAAAGGTATTGTAATCCACCTCTTTGATCTGATGCTCGGCCAGCCATGGCATGGCGATAAAGTTGAAGAGCATCACGATCAGCATCGCGACCACATAGTAGTACAGCAGCGGCTTTTTCGGAGACTTGACTTCATTCATTGCCCGCATTTCCTCCTTGTCGTTCATATTGCGCGCGGCGTGCTTGGCTGCCGCGCGCCTTTTTGTCAGCAGGCAGTATATCACAGCACGCTTTTTCCTGTCCAGCATCCGCGGCAAAAGTTTACAGTCCGTCTATAAGTCGCGCGCGCCGTCCTCCCCGGCATATTCCAGGATATCCCCCGGCTGGCAGCGCAGCACCTCGCAGATCGCTGCGAGCGTGGAAAAGCGGATCGCGCTGATATGTCCGTTTTTCATTTTGGAGAGATTCACATTGGCAACGCCCACGCGCTCTGAAAGCTCGCTCAGGCTCATTTTGCGGTCTGCCATCACGCGGTCCAGCCGCAGCACGATATGTCCCATCCGCGCCGCCTCACAGCGTCTCGTCCGCTTCCCGCTGCAGCTGCACGCCGTAGCGGAACACCGCCGTCAAAAACACCGTGACGGCAAACGCGAGCAGGCAGCCCCACTGGATGCGGATGCTCAGCCTCGCCGGCTGCGTAAGGAACGCCCCATAAAGCGTCTCCTCCGCGCTGGAAAAGACCGCCAGCGGCAGCAGCCACCAGCCGAAGGTCCGCAGCCGCCGCACAAGCGCCGGGCAAAACGGCGAGTCACACTCCTCCAGCGCCCCGAAGCACCGCGCCGCCGCCCATGCCAGCACCGCCAGCGTAGCTGTTTTGAGCAGCAGGAAAAGCAGCGGCAGCACCAGCCCGCCCGCGCAATAGGTCACCGGCGCGGCGCTCGCCTCCACCACCCGCGTGTCCCCTTCCGCATGGATCTGCGCCGTCGAGTAGCTGTGGCCGAACAGCTGCAGCTCCGTCTCGATCTCCTTTCCCTCCAGCTCCGCGTCCGACTGGCTGTACAGCCAGAGCACCAGCTGCGCGCCGTCGCTGTTGAGCCCTCCGGCAACGCGCATCGCGGCAGCGATGCTCTTTTCGTCGATCCGAAGCTCTGCCCGGTCGGTGACGGTAAGCGTCACCGCGTCCGCGCGGATCGACGCCGCGGCGATCAGAGTCTTACCGGCAAGCAGGCTCACCAGCACCGCAATGGCCAGCAGCCCCCTCATAACGATCTTCCCGACCTTGCCGAAAATGCGGATCCTGTCCAGTGCAGTTTCGTTCATGCGCTCTCCACCTCTCGTAAAACATAAAAAAATTAACGTTTATCGTTATGCTCACACTATACCAGCTCTCCGCCGCGCTGTCAAGTGCGGTTCCCGATCCCCGCACGCGGAAAAAATGCGCCAAATGTCTTGTCTCACAGCGTCTGATGTGTTAAGATGCCGTTAAGGTTCCCGTCATCGACCGCTCATCCCCTGAAGCCTCCCGCGTCTGAAAAGAGAGGTCCGCCCATTCTATACAGAGAAAGCTGAACAATTATGGAAAATACAGGCAGAAAGAAGTTTCAATTCAGCATGTTCCTGGTGACGATCGGCATCGTCTACGGCGATATCGGCACCTCGCCGCTGTACGTCATGAAGTCGATCCTTCTGGGCAACGGCGGCATGGGCGGCGTCAGTGACACGTTCATCATCGGCTCGCTGTCGCTCATCATCTGGACGATCACCCTGCTGACCACGGTCAAATATGTGCTGATCGCCATGAAGGCCAGCAACAACGGCGAGGGCGGTATTTTTTCGCTCTACTCGCTGGTGCGGCAGTGCGGGGGATGGCTCATCTTTCCCGCCATGGTCGGCGGCGCGGCGCTGCTGGCTGACGGAATGCTGACGCCCGCCGTCACCGTCACCTCCGCGATCGAGGGTCTGCGCAGCATCCCGTCCATGGACCGGCTGCTCGGCAGCGGGCAGACAAAGGTCGTGCTCATCACGCTCGGCATCATCTGCGCGCTGTTTGCCGTGCAGCGCGCCGGCACCAGCAAGATCGGCAGAGCCTTCGGCCCCATCATGCTCCTGTGGTTCACTTTCCTTGGCCTCACAGGACTGATGAACGTCTTTCAGTATTCCGCCGTGCTCAGGGCGTTCAACCCCATGTACGCCGTGCAGGTGCTGTTCAGCCCCGATAACAAAATGGGGCTTTTCATCCTCGGCAGCATTTTTCTCGCCGCCACCGGCGCCGAGGCGCTCTACTCCGACATGGGGCATGTCGGCGCGGAGAACATTTACTTCAGCTGGCCGTTCGTCAAGCTCTGTCTGATCCTCAACTATCTTGGGCAGGGCGCATGGATCCTGACGAGCCGCGCGGATGCCGCGGCGCTTTCCATCGGCGAGCTGAACCCGTTTTTCCAGATGCTCCCATCCGCGCTGCGCCCGGCGGCGGTGCTGCTCGGCGCAGCGGCGGCGATCATCGCCTCGCAGGCGCTGATCACCGGCTCGTACACACTGGTATCGGAGGCGATCCGCCTTGACCTGATGCCTCACCTCAAGGTGCAGTACCCCTCGGAAACGAAGGGGCAGCTCTATATCGACACCGTCAACGCCTTCCTTTGGATCGGCTGCACGCTCGTCGTGCTGTACTTCCGCTCCAGCGACCGCATGGAATCCGCTTACGGTCTTGCCATCACGGTGACGATGCTGATGACGACGCTGCTTTTGACCGTGTATCTTCTCCGCGTGCGGCGGAAGCCCGCGCTCGCAGCTGCCGTGCTGGTCGTATTCGGCGCCATTGAGATCGTGTTCTTTTTCTCCAGCCTCGGCAAGTTCGCGCACGGCGGCTACGTCACAGTGATCCTCGCCCTCCTGCTCTTTCTGATCATGCTCATCTGGCACCGCGGCACATCGCTGGAGCAGAAGTACTGCGTCCCTCTGCACCTGCAGGACTATGCAAAAAACCTCGGCGACCTGCATGACGACGAAACGCTCCCGCTGCTGGCGCACAACCTGATCTTCTTCGAAAACGGCGACGACATGGAAACGCTCGACCGCGATATCCTCTATTCCATCCTCGATAAGGAGCCGAAGCGCGCGGCGGCATACTGGTTCATCAGCCTGCACGTGCTGGACAAGCCGAATGCCTGCAACTACGAGGTTGAGACCTTCGGCACAGACTTTATCTTCCGCGTCCGGCTGAATCTCGGCTTCAAGGACGATCAGCGCGTGAACGTGTATCTGCGCCAGATCGTACAGGACCTCATCGCGAGCGGCGAGCTTCCTGCGCAGGACCGCAAGTATTCCATCTACGGAAAATCCAATGTCGGCAGCTTCCGCTTCATCTTCCTGCGAAAGGCAGTCCCCACCATGTCCAGTCTCTCCGAGCTGGATGAGGCCGTTCTGCGCTGCAAGTATCTGATCCGCCGTGTGGCAGGCTCGAGGATCCAGTGGTACGGACTGGACACCTCCGCCGTTTCGGTCGAGCCTGTGCCCCTGATCGTTCCCTCTGGCAGGCAAAACGACTGCCGCATTGTGAGAAAAGGTTCCATCACCCCCCATACCAAATGAAAAGAGGGAGGACGGCTTCGTCCTCCCTCCCACTGTATTCTCCGCGCTATGCCGCAGCAATTTCCATGGGCTTATTTCTTTTCCGCGCGGGCAAGGGCCGCAATATCACCCACGCCGTCCAGCACGATGCTGGGGCGGTAGGCATAAGTTCTGAGCGTTTCGCGTGTCGAAACGCCGGAGAGCACCAGCACTGTAGACATGCCGCTCTCCATGCCGGAGATCACATCGGTGTCCATGCGGTCGCCGACCATCACCGCCTCGGCGGAGTGGCAGCCGAGCAGCTTGAGCCCCGTGCGCATCATCAGCGGGTTCGGCTTGCCGCAGAAATACGCCTGCTTGCCCGTCGCCATCTCAATGGGCGCGATGAGCGCGCGGCAGGCGGGCGCGATGCCGTTCTCAATGGGACCGGAAACGTCGGAGTTCGCGCCGATGAGCTTCGCGCCCTGCATCACAAGATTTGTCGCCCTGGTAAGTGTATCGAGCGAGTAGGACCGTCCCTCGCCCACGACTACATAATCAGGATTCACGTCGTTCATCGTGATGCCGGCATCGTAGAGCGCATTCAGGAGTCCCGCCTCGCCGATGGCAAACACCGAGCAGCCCGGCGCCTGCTCGTGCAGGAAGGCTGCCGTCGCCAGTGCGCTTGTGTAGAAGTGCTCCTCTGGCACATCAAGTCCCATTCGTGCAAGCTTCTGGTTCAGCTCGCGCGGCGTGTAGCCGCTGTTATTTGTAAGGAAAAGATATTCTTTATTTTCCTCATGCAGCCATTGGATAAACTCCGCCACCCCCGGCAGGATGCGGTTTCCGTGGTAGATGACGCCGTCCATATCGCAGATAAAGCCCTTTTTCTCATTGAAATCGAGGGAAACCTCCGGGGTCATATCAAATCAATCCGCCTTTCCGAAAAAATTCAGCAGAATTATCATACCATTAAGCGATGAAAAGTTCCAGCAAAATCCTGTAATATTCTCAAAATAGTTTTGCCGGCCCGGGGACCTCCAAACTGCATTCGGCGCGCTTCACGTCGGCTGCGCGCGCAG
>DHMW01000087.1:9904-10053 GCA_002405995.1 Oscillospiraceae bacterium UBA4632 | reverse complement strand
ATGAAGGGAACCGCTATTTATCCATCGCCGGTGGGCGATATTCAACTGGACTGGGAGGGCGGCGCTGTCACGGCGCTCAAAAACGCCGGATGGGACGTAAAACCGGACGCGCCGAATGAGCTGACCCGACTGGTATTCCGGCAGCTGGA
>DHMW01000087.1:0-9775 GCA_002405995.1 Oscillospiraceae bacterium UBA4632 | reverse complement strand
ACGCCGTTTCAGGAAAAGGTCTGGGCGGCGCTGCGGGAGATCCCCTACGGCGAAACCCGCAGCTATAAGGACATCGCAGAAGCCATCGGACACCCGAAGGCCTTCCGTGCGGTGGGCATGGCAAATCGCGCGAATCCCATTTTTATCGCTGTCCCATGCCACCGCGTCATTGGGGCAAGCGGAGCGCTTGTCGGCTATGGCGGCGGACTGGAAATGAAAAAAGCTCTTTTGGAGTTGGAACGATCCAACAGAGAATGAGCTGAAAACATCACTGATCTGTCCAACAAACCGCGCTTGTTCCATCCTATCCGCCTGTACAGGCAAGCATAAAAGCAAAGGGGTATGTACCTTAGCGGTACATACCCCTTTCAGCAGCGGCCCTTGTCCGGCAGCTGCCACAGCATTTATTTCTCGCAGCCTGTCTTATAGAAAGCTGCGCGAGGACGATCCTCTTTTATTTTCCCTTGCGGCCGTCATTCCGCCGCCGCAGTGACCGGCGGTTTGGGATCCCTGTGCTTCGGCTGATAGATGAGCTTCTGATACCCGATAACAACGGCCAGCAGCGCAATGCCGATCAGGTCGGTCGCGGTCTTGCTGTCGATCAGCAGCAGCGCGCCCGCCATCGAGGCGATGCGCAGCAGCCAGTTCAGGTTGCCGTAGAGGTAGCCCTCAACAGCGGCAGCGATCATCACGACGCCGACGCAGGAGGTGATGACGACCTGGATGCCGCTGAGCAGCGTGACATTTTCCAGCAGCAGCTGCGGGTTATACATGAACATGTACGGGATGATGAAGCCCGCAAGCGCCAGCCGGACCGACTGCCAGCCCGTTTTCATCGGGCTGCCGCCCGACAGGCCCGCGGCGGCAAAGGACGCCAGCGCGACCGGCGGCGTGAGGTTTGCAAACATCGCATAGTAGAAGCAGAACAGATGCGCAGCAAGCTCAGGCTGGCCCAGCTCGACAAGCGCGGGCGCGGCGATGGTCGCGGTGATGAGATAGGACGGGATGGAGGGCAGGCCCATGCCGAGGATCATGCAGGTGATCATGGTGAACACGAGCGTGAGCAGGACGCTGGACTGACCGATGCGGATGATGGCGTGCGCCACATTGAGGGCGAAGCCGGTCATGCCGCAGACGCCGACGATGATGCCGACGCAGGCGCAGGCGATCGCCACGGAAACGGTGGACTTCGCACCCGCGACAAAGGCGTCGCAGATATCCTTGAGGCTCATGCGGCTGATGGGGCGGAGCTCGGCGACAAGGATGGTGACGATGATCGTCCAGAACGCGCTGAAGATGACCGTGCGGCCGCTCCAGATGAGCATGTAGAGCAGGAAGGCGATGGGGATGAGCAGGTGGCCGCGCTCCTTCATGACCTTAGAGGGCTTTGGCATCTGCTCCTTGGGCAGACCGTTGAGATGCTCTTTGGTGGCGCGCATCTGCACCTGCACGAGGATGCCGCCGTAGTACAGCAGCGCGGGGATGACGGCGGCCTTGATGATCACGCCGTACTGCACGCCGAGCGTTTCCGCCATGACGAAGGCCGCAGCGCCCATGATCGGCGGCAGCAGCTGGCCGCCGACGGAGGCCGTCGCCTCGACCGAGCCGGCAAACTCCTTGGAATAGCCGGTCTTTTTCATCAGGGGGATGGTGAAGGTGCCCGTGGTAACGACATTGGCGACGGCAGAGCCGTTGATGGAGCCGAGGAAGCCGGAGGCCAGCACCGCGACCTTTGCGGGACCGCCCTTGGTGTGACCGGCGAGGGCGTTTGCGATGTCATTGAAGAACTGGCCCATGCCGCACTTGTTCATCACCTCGCCGAAGATGATGAACAGCACGATATAGGTCGCCGCGACCTTGACGGACGTGCCGTAGATGCCGTAGATATCGGTGGTAAGATAGGTGACGATGCGGTGCCAGTTATAGCCGCGGTGCATGAAAATGCCGGGCATATAGCGGCCGAAAAGCGCGTAGACGAGGAAAATGATCGACAGGATGCTCAATGCGGGACCGCTGAGGCGGCGGGAGCACTCCAGCACCAGCAGGATAAGGATCGTGCCCATGATGATGTCGATCGTCTCGCCCTGGAAGCCGGTGGAGATGAACACCGGATAGCGGATAAAGACATAGATGGGCATGACCGCGGAGAGCGCAAAAAGCACCCAGTCATACCAGACCATTTTCCTGCGGCTGCTCTTTTTGAAGGCGGGATAGAGCAGGAAGCCGATCACCAGGACAAGGCCCACATGAATGGCGTGATGCTTGATATTGACCATCTGCAGCACATGGATGCCCGAGGCGTAGGCCAGATGGTAGAGCGTAAAGAGCAGGCAAAGGACATACACCAGCTTGTTGAGCCAATCGGCCGTGAACTTACGGGTGCGGGATTCCTTTTCGTATTTCTCCATGATCTCCGCGCCCTTGGCAGCGTCGATCGGAGAGGCGTCGGCAGTTTCCACTGCGGCGTTTTTTTCCAGTTCAGCCACGGAAGAGATACCCCCTTGTAGTAATGATCTTTGCCTCGACGCGGCTGGCGTCGGGCAGCGAGCGGAAGTCGAAGATCTCTGAGCCGTTGAGCGTAAAGGTCTTCATGTACTTGTTCGAGGTGATCCAGTGCAGCGTTGGGAACACGCTGTTGATCTCCTCCATCCAGACAAGCCCGTCCTCGATGCGCGTGGGAACGTCCATCTCGGCGGGGATGCCCGCGCCGTAGCCGGCGACGGCGATCGCGTCCAGATTGAATTGCAGGTCATCCCGCACGGTGTAAAACTCATACCACGGGATGTGCTCAAAGGAATGCTCGATCTCGAGTGAAAGCGTATCGCCCGCCCGGATCGGCCAGGCGGCAATGCACGCGCCGCTCCCGCGGTCACGCAGCTCCAGCTCCGTGCCGCTCGGCGCAAGAAAACAGAACCACGCCGCGCCCAGCAGCGCCAGCATCACCGCCAGCGCGCATATGCGGCTTTTTATCAGCTGCTTCATGTTTCGTCCTGCAAAAAGCGCGGCGCGGGCGGGTCAAGCCGCCCGCGCCTGCTTTTTGTTCCGATCTCAGTCAGGGATCACCGAGCGAGGCGCTCAGTCGATGTAGCCGTTGTCTCTCCAGAACTCCTCGGCGCCGGGGTGCAGCGGAAGCTGGATATCGTCCACGCCGAAGGTGATGTCGATGTTCTTATCGGCGGCGTTGTGGGACGCCTTGATGGTGGAAATGTTGGCGAAGATGCCCTCGAGCATATCGTAGACCATCTTATCGCTCAGATCCTTGCGCACGAGCATGATGTTGTAAACGAACAGTCCCTCAACGTCCTCAGTATTGTTGTAGGTGCCGGCGGGGATGACGGACTTGGCATAGTACGGATACTCCTCAACGAGCTTGTCGCGGCCTTCGCCGTCAATGGGGACGACGACCATGTCGTACTGCACGCCAAGGTCCATGACCGTCGCGTTGGGAAGGCCGGAGGTGACGAACACCGCGTCGCACTGGCCGTTCTTCATGTTGTCGATGGCTTCGCCGTAGGCGAGGTAGTCGGGCTTGATATCATCATAGGTGATGCCGTAGGCATTGAGGATCATGCGGGCGTTGATCTCCACGCCGGAGTTCGCCGCGCCGACGCCCACGCGCTTGCCGCGCAGGTCCTCGACAGACTTGATGCCCGTGCCCTCAACGGTGACGAGCTGAACGTAGTTGGGCCACAGGCGCATCAGCGCGCGCAGGTCGGTGGCTTCGCCCTTGCCCTCGTAGGCGCCGGTGCCGGTGTATGCCTGCATGACGGCGTCCTGCATGGCAATGGCGATCTCAGCGTCGCCGTTGAGGATATTCTGGATGTTCTGGCCGGTGGCGTTCGTTGCCTCGGCGGAGGTCTGGTAGCCGTACTCCTTCAGCGCGGTGGCAAAGGCGCCGCCGATGGGGAAGTAAATGCCGGAGGTCGGACCGGTGCCGACGGTGATGAACTCCTTGGAGCGTTCCTCCGCCGTCAGGCCCTTGATCTCCTCGGTCTGCTGGGTATCGCCGGCCGGGTCGCCGTTGTTGGCGTCATCGGCAGCCTTGTCGCCGCAAGCGACGAGGCTCAGCGCCATAATGAGCGCCAGCGCAAGAGACAGAAACTTTTTCATCTTACTTTCTCTCCTTCTTCTTTTTGTCATTTCGAACAAAACAAAAGCTGTTTTTGTCCGGTTCTATGTGTGAATAATATGTGAATTTTTGAACAATGCAAGCTTTTTCGCGGGAACGGTACCGTTCCGTGCGTCAACCGCATTTTTGCGCGCGTTAACGGTCATTGATTGGCTTTTCTCCGCTTTTCTGCCCTTTCCTTCCTTTTTCCCGCTCTTGAAATACGAAAAAACACCTGCTATACTGCTGTATATAAAATCTTAGCGGAGGCCTCCATGCAGGATAATCTGTTCTTTTCGCTCGTGCTCAATATCAGTCTGCTCGTGCTGATGGCTACCGTGCTCACCGAGCTGCGCCCGCTGCGCATGATGCTCAAGCATCAGCAGCGCTCGGCGGAAAATCAGCTGTTCCTCGGCGTCATCTTTGGCCTGCTGTCCATCAGCTCCACCTATACCGGGCTTTCGTTCCAGGGCGCGGTCGTCAACACGCGCGTCGTCAGCACCATGGCGGCCGGTCTTGTCGGCGGGCCTGTCAGCGGCATCTGCGCGGGGCTCCTCTCCGGAACGCACCGCTATCTCTATCACCCCGAGGGCTTCACCTCGCTCGCCTGCGCCATCGGGACCTTTTTCTTCGGCGTCATCGGCGCGGCGAGCTGCCGGTGGTTCAACCGCCGCGCGCGCCGCACGCACGACCTCGTGCTTCTCACCGTGCTTGCCGAGCTTCTTCAGTGCCTGCTCATCCTTCTGCTCTCCAAGCCGTTTTCCGCCGCGCTGGCGCTGGAAAAGGCGATCCTGCTGCCCAAGATCCTCGTCAACTCCATCGGTCTTGTCTCCTTCATGCGCATTCTCGACCGGCTGAACCGCGACCTGACGATCGAGCTGGTCGAGCAGCGGGCCGTCGCGCTGCTGATCGCGCAGGAATGCCTGCCCTATCTCCGCCGCGGCATCGGCAGCCGCGAGGGGCTCCAGCGCGCTGTGGATATCGTACACGAAAAGCTGCCCGGCTTTCAGGTCGCGCTCACTGACCGCACACAAGTCCTCGCCTCCAGCGGCGGCGCATTCCCCAACGATCCCTTCCCCGTGTCGGCGCTCAGCGCAATGACGCAGGACCGCTCCGTCGTCATCCGCGACCTTCCCGGCGCGCCGGGCTATGCCGGTCTTGCCGCGCCGCTGCACGAGGACGACAAGGTCATCGGCGCGCTGCTGCTGCGCGTCCCCACGGGGCCGAACCTTGTGCTCGACGCCGACGTGCGCACGGTGGAGAGCCTTGCGCAGTTCTTCTCCGTCATGCTCGAGCTCGGCGAGGCCGAGCATCAGATCGCCCTGCGCAAGCAGGCGGAGTTCCGCGCCCTGCAATCGCAGATCAACCCGCACTTTCTTTTCAACGCGCTCAACACCATCTCCGGCCTTTGCCTCACCGATCCTGAGCGTGCCTGCAAGACCATCCTCGTCCTGGCGGATTACTTCCGCCAGACGCTTACGATCAACGAATCCTTTGTTCCGCTCCGCCAGGAGATCTCCAACGTTGACAATTATCTCATGCTGACCGAGGCGCGCTTCGAGGGCGCGCTGCACGTCACCTGCGAGCTGCCGGACGATCTTGAGGCGCTGCGTCTGCCGCCGCTCATCCTCCAGCCCATCGTGGAAAACGCCGTGCGCCATGGCTTTGTCGCCGTGGACGACCGCCGCGTATCGATCGTCATCCGGCAGGACGAGGAGCGCGCCTACATCCGCGTGAGCGATCAGGGCCGCGGCTTCCCGCCGGAGGTCCTGCGCAAGCTCAACGACCCGAACGACCCGACCTATACCGGCCTTTTCAATGTGCGCAAGCGCCTGCGCAGCATCTACGGCGAGCAATGCCGCTTCACCATCGACAGCACCGACCATGGCTCGGCCGTTTCCTTCTCCATCCCCCTCGCCCCGCCCCATATGCCGGACATTGCCTGAAAGGAGCGTTTTTATGCGTATTGCCGTGATCGACGACGAAAAATACTCCCGTGTTGCCCTGATCCACCAGATCTGTCAGCTCCTGCCGAATGCGGAGATCGCCGAGGCCTCCAGCGGCGCGCAGGCGATGGAGCTGCTGGAAAAGCAC
This sequence comes from Oscillospiraceae bacterium UBA4632, assembly GCA_002405995.1. Classification (GTDB taxonomy): domain Bacteria; phylum Bacillota; class Clostridia; order Oscillospirales; family Oscillospiraceae; genus Hominicoprocola. The sequence continues at coordinate 3,573 of DHMW01000087.1, read as the reverse complement.
AGCTTCGACATCCTTTTTCTTGACATCCACCTCGGCGACATGGAGGGCACGACCATCGCCGCCCTTGCCCGCCGCCTGATGCCGCAGGCCAGGATCATCTTCGCCACGGCGTATTCCGACTATGCCGTGCGCGCCTTCGAGCTGCGTGCGGACGACTACCTTCTCAAACCCTTTGCCCCCGACCGCATCCGCGAGGCGCTCGAGCGCTGCACCGTGCGAGGCGCCGCGCCCGCCGTTTCTGCCGAGCAGCCCGTGCTGCGCCGCATTGCCGTCAGCAGCAACCGCAGCACCACGCTGCTCGATGCGGACGAGGTCACCTACATCGAAACGGACGGTGTGGGCCGCGGGTGCATCCTTCACACCATTTCCGGCAAGAGCTATCCCGACACGACCTCGCTCGGCGAATATGAGGGCAGGCTCTCCGGGCAGGACTTCTACCGCATCCACAAGACCTGCCTTGTTCACCTGCGGTATGTTGACAGCATCTTCCCCTGGGCGAGCAACGGCTTTGCCCTGCGCGTGCGCGGCACAAGCGCCGTGCTTCCCATCGGGCGCGACCGCGTGCGCGAGCTGCGCCGGCGGCTGAACATCTGAGGCCGCCCCCGCGCAGCGGAAGCGGGGCGCGGGCAGGGCTTTCATTGCAATAAAACGGTCCAGCGGAGGCAGTCTGCATCGACTGTCTCCGCTGGACGTTTGCCTGGTCTCAGGCGGTTTTTTGGTTTTAATCCGAGATACGCAGCAGATCGGCAGACCATTCCAGATGCTTTCTCAGCACCTCGGAGGCCTTGTCCGCGTCGCGCAGGCGCAGCGCCTTCAGGATCTCCAGATGCTGCCGCGCACTCTCGCGCACATCGTTGAGCGCATCGATGGACATGGACTGATAGCGGCGCAGGTTGGAATCATAGCCGGCAACAATGCGTTTGATGTATTTATTGGTGCACCGCTCGACAAACAGGCTGTGAAGGCTCCAGTCCAGCTCGGAAAATTCCCCCTGTCCCGGATGCTCGCCGCGCTCGCAGGCGTCGAACCGCTCCTGAAAGCGCTGCTCAAACGCATCGATCTCCTCATTGGTGATGCGGTAGATCGACGTTTTGATCGCCTGTACCTCCAGCAGGCAGCGCACCTCGTACAGGTCCTCCACATCCTTTGAGGACAGCGGCTTCACATATGCACCGACGCCGTTGCGGATCTCAACGAAGCCCTCCGACGCCAGCGCGCGCAGCGCCTCGCGCACGGGCGTGCGGCTCATGCCAAGCTGCGCGGCCGTCTGGTTCTCGCTCAGGATATCCCCCGGCGTGACTCTTCCGCTGCAAATGGCGTCCTTGATCTGTTCATAGGCACTTTCGGATAAGCTGACCCTGCGCTTCGATTTCAACATAGCTCTCTCGCCTTTTCACGGTTTTTCTTCATTTTACTTCCAAAATGCCGGAAATGCAATCCCTGATCGCATTTCCGGCATTCGCAGCCATCTGCTGGCGTTTTACTCCACGATCTCGACAAAGCCCTCGTCGGCGTTAACGAGCAGCTTGTCGCCGTTTTTGACGGTGCCGTAGAATTCCTCCGGCAGGCGGTCAACCATGGGGATCTCCATGATGATCGCGCCGGCGACCAGCACAGGGTCAGGGTCCTGTACGATCAGCGCCGCAGGCATGTTGTGGAAGCGGTCAAGGTGGTACAGGCCGTCCTGCTGCACGACCGAGCTGCCCTTACCGCCGGGGAAGAGCAGCACCTTACCGGCGATGATCTGCCCCTCCAGGCAGTGGTCCTTTTCCTCCATCATGCCGTCCTCGGGACGCACCTGATAGAACATGATGCGGTCTTTGGAGATGATGGCCTCAGCCTGGGCCGTGCCCTCAGAGATCTTATGGCATGTAAATTTCTTTCCCATGTTACTTCACCTCTCCGGTCAGTGCGGCCTCAATGCAGGTATCAAGGTCGCGGATGACAAAGTTGATGCCGCGGCGGCGCGGATAGTAAGCGCACTTGGGCGATTCCGTGATGCCGGTCTTGCCCTTGAGATAGTGCCAGCAGGGCTGGTCGGGGCAGGAATCGGAGATCAGCTCCGCGCCCGCAGCGGCGAGCGTGTCGTAGATGCCCATGCGCTCGGCCATCTGGAGCGCGTGGCTGGAAACAAGGATGTACATCGGGACGGAGAGCTTCTTGCCCTCCACGTGCCCGGCGATATATTTTGCCTCCTCCAGCGTGAAGTGCGGGCAGCCGAACATCGCAAAGTCGATCTTGCCGCCGTTGGGCAGCGCATCGCTGAACTTTTCCTCAAAGCCGCGCAGGTCCTTGTCGGTGATGACGACCTCGCGCTCGGGCTTCTTGCCGCCGAAGGCTGCTTCCAGCGTGGGCGCCTCAGGGGTAAAGCCGGCGATATGATACATGCCGTAAGCGCCGGAGGTGTTGAGCTGTGCGCCGAGGTTGCGCAGCGCCTCGGGCGTGATGACCTTCGGCAGCCCCGTGAACACAGGGATGCCTTCGCCGATCTTGTCGCCCATCATGCCGAGCAGATGATATTCGTAATCGCTCTTCATGTTGGCTTCCACGCGGACAAGAATGTTGCCCTTGCGGTTCTCATCCAGCAGCAGGCCGTATTCGGGCACGCAGCCGGTGATGGCGGCGCACAGCGCGCTGTTGGCGCTCTCGCGGTTGGAGCGCGCGCCCCAGACAGCGTTGACATACGGCGTGGCGCTCGACTCGGAGAAGGCGCAGACCTCGCCGAAGTTCGGCACGTTCGTCGCGATGTAGGGCGTGCAGTTATAGCTCAGCACCGCGCCGAGCGCGCGGTAGGCGTTGTCCGTGCGCAGCATGTGGGCGATGTCCTCGGGATCCGCCGGATGGGCGCACGCGCCGGTAAAGTGCCCTGTGCAGAAGCCGGGGTTGACGGTCGGGGCCACGCGGCAGTGCGCGCCGGCCTTGACCAGCTTTTCGGCAAACCACAGGTCGCCGGCCTGATTGCTCAGCGCAACGTGCGCGCGCTTGATGGGCACCATGCGCTCGGCGTCGAAGCACTCGCCGATGCCGACCTGGATCTTCATGGCATAGGCGGCGCCTTCGCCGTACTTGCCGTCCAGCATGGCTTTCTGTTCGTCGGTCAGAATCATATGTTTTCCTCCTGCTTTTATGATGTTAGGACTCGATCAGTGACATACGGGGGTCGGCGCGCACCGCGTCCAGCAGCGCCTCCGAAACCTCGATCTCGCCGAGATGCAGCGTGTTTTGAATGCGGATGATCCTGGGGTGGTCGCGGTCGATATTCCGGCAGCACTTGAGCGCCACGCGGATGGCGGTCTCCTCATCGTCCACGGTGCAGGGCACCGACGCGTCGCCCAGGCAGTTGCAGGCGATGGCGTTGGCGTACATGGACTCGAGGTCAAGCTGCTCGGCGACCTTTTTCGTGATGACGTCGAACAGTCCGACGCCGATGCCGTTGCCGTGGCTCACCGGCGTTACGTCGCAGAGCACCAGCCGCTGATAGCGTGGGATGTGCAGCACGAACTGCCTGAGCACCGAGCTCCGGCCGAGAATGTTGGGGTCGAATCCCGCGCCGGAGATGTCCTTGCCGATCGC
>DHMW01000082.1:12777-18357 GCA_002405995.1 Oscillospiraceae bacterium UBA4632 | reverse complement strand
CCCTGGAACGTCTTGAACATCAGGTTGAACTGGCGGATATCGGTGAAGTTGTGCTTGCCGCAGGTGGGGCAGGGGATGTTGTGCTCTTCGACAAAGTCCTTCATTTCGGCTTGGGAGAAGGCGTCGATGGGCTTGGGAAGCTCAAAGCCGGTTTCGGCGCACCAGTCCTCGATGACCTTGTCGGCGCGGAAGCGCTCGTGGCACTCGCGGCAGTCCATCAGGGGGTCGGAGAAGCCGCCGAGATGGCCGCTTGCGACCCACGTCTGCGGATTCATCAGGATCGCCGCGTCAAGGCCGACGTTGTAGGGATTCTCCTGCACGAATTTCTTCCACCAGGCGTTTTTGATGTTCTTCTTCAGCTCCGCGCCGAGGGGGCCGTAGTCCCAGGTGTTGGCAAGGCCGCCGTAGATCTCGCTGCCGGGAAAGACAAAGCCGCGGTTTTTGCACAGCGCGACGATCTTGTCCATCGTCTTTTCGGTGTTTTTCATGGTGAATTTCTCCTTTCGGTATTTGGCTCAGGAGAGAAAAAGCGCCCTGAGCCTATGATAGCAGGCTCAGGGCGAACAAAGCATTTGTCCGTGGTTCCACCTGAATTCCCCGCTGGATGCGGGGCACTTCGTTCCCTTGTAACGGAGGGACCGGCGCGGCATTTCCGCCGCGCGGCTCAAAAGCGCCGCCTTTTCCGTTCCGCAGGGACTTGCACCGGCCGTCCCCTCTCTTGAGCGGGTGAAAAGAAAAGGCTTCTTTCTCACTGCCTTTTGTTGGGGCAGTATACCACGCTGCGCCGCGCTTGTCAAGCGGTGTTGCTGTTGCCTTTTTTTCTGCGCGATGGTATACTTGTCTATTATTCCATGGCTCTGCCACCGGAAAGGGGTCTCCCTCGTATGCACGCTCTGTTTTCCATCATCCGCCCGGACGCCGAAGCGTCCAAGGGGCTGCGCCGCGCGCACCGCGCGTGGCTTTACGGCTGGCTGACGCTCATGGGCGTTGGCGTCGGGCTGATCGGCCTGATGCTCTCCGCCTATGCCTATGCGCCGCTGAACAACCTGTATCTGCTTTTGTCCTATTTCCGCCTGCCGCTGCTCGTGGCGCTGAATCTTTTTATCCCGGTGCTGCTGGTATTTCTGGGCTTTTTCCTGTTCCGGCGGCCCTGGGCGGCGTATCTCACCGCGGCGGTACCCTGCCTTGCGCTTGCCTTTGGCAGCTACTATAAGATCCAGCTGCGCGGCGATCCCGTGCTCGCCACCGACCTGCGCATCCTGCGCACGGCGGGCGGCATTGTGGGGCACTACACGCTCGAGCTGACAAAGCCCGTGCTGGCGGGCATTGCGCTCGCGCTTATCATGCTGCTGTTTGCCGTTTTCCTGATGCGCGGGGAGCCGCTCAAGCCGCTCACGCGCCTTTTCGGCACGCTTATCTGCCTTGCGCTGGCGCTCGGCGCATACTTCACCGTCTACACCGATGCGGACATTTACACGAACAAGACCGCCAACAACAGCTTCATCAACCCCTGGTCGGACGTGGAGGTCTACGTGTCCAAGGGCACGGTGTATCCCTTTGTGTACAGCGTGCAGGAAATGTTCCCCGACCCGCCGGAGGGCTACGACGAGCAGGAGGCGCGCGCGGCGCTTGCGCAGTATGAGGCGGCGGACATTCCGGAGGGGGAAAAGGTCACGGTCGTGGGCATCATGCTCGAGGCGTTCTGCGACCTGACGGACTATCCCGTGCTGGCGGACATCCCCGCCGTGGCGGAGGTCTACGCGCCGCTGCACGGGCTGGAGGCGCGCAGCGTGTCCGGCCGCCTGCTGACGAACATCTTCGCCGGCGGCACAACGGATACCGAGTGGGGCTTTCTCACCGGCTACAGCCGCCACGAGGACTTCCGCTCCAATACCGACTCCTACGTCTGGTACTTCAAGGACCAGGGCTACGACACGCTCTACCGCCACCCCGGCTACGGCTGGTTCTATAACCGGCAGAATGTGAACGAATACCTCGGCTTTGACGAGAGCGCCTTTACCGACAGCGGCTTCGGCGAGCTGGTGGATCCCACGGCGGCGGTGTTCCACTCCGACGGCGTGCTGGTGGATTATCTGCTGCGCGACCTTGACGCGCAGCAGGGCGGCGGCCCGCTGTTCCTTTTCTCCGTGTCGTACCAGAATCACGGGCCGTATTCGTCGGAGTCCTGCGCGCGGGAATATGTTACGCCCGCGCAGACCGGCTGGTCGCAGGAGAGCTGCTGCATCCTGAACAACTACCTTGCCGGCGTGAGCGAGACGATCGGCGAGATGCGCCGCCTGGCCGAGGAGCTGGAGCGGCGAAACGAGCCGGTGGTGTTCGTGTTCTTCGGCGACCACAAGCCGTGGCTCGGCAACGGCAGCAGCGTGTACGCCGAGATGGGCATCGACCTGGACACCGGGACGCTCGGCGGCTTCTATAACTATTACGCAACGCCCTACGCCATCTATGCCAACGCTGCGGCTAAGCGCGCGCTCGGCGCGGACTTCACCGGCGACGGCGGCGACTTCTCGCCCTGCTACCTGATGCAGCGCGTCTTTGACGAATGCGGCTGGGAGGGGCCGGCCTTTATGCAGCTCCAGCGCGGGATGTATGACGTGACGCCGCTGCTGCATAATCGCGGATGGTTTTTGAAGGACGGCGCGCTGACCGGCAGCCTCAGCGAGGCGGAATTTGACTGCTACCACCGCTATTTGTACGCCCAGTACTACCGCGAACAGCACTTTACCGCGGCCGGATGACCGCAAAAGGAGGATTCACCATGAAAAAAATACTGACGCTGCTGCTGGCGCTTATGCTGCTGCTTTCCGCCTGCGGCGCGCAGAAAACGGATGACACGCCCGATGTGCCGTCCGGACCGGACACGAACGGCGCCCCTGCCGCAGACCCCGCGCCGGGGCCGACGCCGGAGGAGCAGGCGGAGCAGCGCCTGCGCGAGCGCATTGCGGGCATGACGCTGGAGGAAAAGGTCGGGCAGCTGTTTTTCGTCCGCTGCCCCGAAACGGGCGCAGAGGAGGATATCAGGACCTATCACCTCGGAGGGCTTTTGCTCTTCGGGCGTGATTATAAGGACGCGGCGGGGAACTGGCTCACGGAGGAGCAGTTCACGCAGACCCTGCAGAGCTACCAGGACGCGGCGGGCATCCCGCTTTTCATCGGCAGCGACGAGGAGGGCGGCACGGTGACGCGCGCGAGCCGCAACCCGAACCTCTTTTCCGAAAAGCTCGCCTCGCCGCAGGCGCTCTATGCCGCGCTGGGGCTGGACGGGCTGGTGCAGAAAACGGAGGAATACAACCGCCGCCTCTGCGCCCTCGGCGTGAATGTGAACTTTGCCCCCGTGTGCGACGTTTCGACGGATCCCGGCAATTTCATCTATGACCGCGCCTTCGGGCAGGACGCGCAGGCCACGGCGGACTACATCTCCCGCGTCGTGCCCGCCTATGCCGAGGCGGGCGCCGCGTGCGTGCTGAAGCACTTCCCCGGCTACGGCAACAATGCCGACACGCACACGGGCGTCGCTATCGACGCGCGCCCGTATACGACGTTCGAGAGATCCGACCTCGTCCCCTTTGAGGCGGGCATCGCGGCGGGCGCACCGTTCGTGCTCGTGAGCCACAACGTCGTCGAATGCATGGACAGCGCCTATCCCGCCTCGCTCTCGTCCAAGGTCCACGCGCTGCTGCGCGACACGCTCGGCTTTGACGGCGTCATCCTGACGGACGACCTTGCGATGGATGCGGTCAAAGCCTACGCCGAGGACGGCAGCGCCGCCGTGCTGGCGATCCAGGCGGGCAACGACATGATCGTGACCACCGACTACCGGACGCAGATCCCGCAGGTGATCGCCGCCGTGCAGGACGGCACGATCAGCGAGAGCGACATTGACGAACACGTTTACCGCGTGCTGCGCGAAAAGCAGGCGCTCGGCCTGATCGACTGAGGAGAACACACAATGGAAACAAAAAAGCTCTATTACGACAATCCCTTCCTGCGGCGCTTTGCCGCCGTGGCCACCTCCTGCGAAGAGGCGAAGGGCGGCTGGGCGGTCACGCTGGACCAGACCGCCTTTTACCCCGAGGGCGGCGGCCAGCCGTATGACACCGGCACGCTCGGCGGCGCGCGGGTGCTGGAGGTGCGCGAGAAGGACGGTGCGATCGTGCATCTGTGCGATGCGCCGCTCGCTGCGGGCGCGAGCGTGGAGGGCGAGATCGACTGGGCGCGCCGCTTTGACCATATGCAGCAGCACTCCGGCGAGCATATCTGCTCGGGCCTCATCTGCGCGCGCTTTCACTGCGACAACGTCGGCTTCCACATGGGAACCGACGTCGTGACGATCGACTTCAACGCCGACATTCCGTGGGACGCGCTCATGGAGATCGAGGCTGCCGCCAACCGGTATATTTACGAGGACCATCCCATCGACATCCGGCTCTGCCGCGGCGCGGCGCTGGACGCGATCGACTACCGCAGCAAAAAACCGCTCGCGGGCGATGTGCGCATCGTGTCGTTTCCGGGGGCGGACTGCTGCGCCTGCTGCGGCACGCACGTGGCAAGCTCCGGGCAGGTGGGGCTGGTGAAGTTCCTCTCTGTGCAGCGCTTCCGCGAGGGCGTGCGCATCGAGCTTTTGTGCGGCGCGCGGGCGCACCGCTATCTCTCGCAGTGCTGGGCGCAGGATGTGCGCATCGCGCAGGCGCTCTCGGTCAAGCCGAATGCGAGCTTTGCGGGCGTTGAGCGCGTGCTTTCGGAGCTCTCTGCGCTCAAGCTGCGCTGCGCGCGGCTGGAGGAGGCCGCCTTCGCCCGGACCGCCGCGCAGTATGCTGGCACAGGCGACGTGCTGCTCTTTGAGGACGAGATGTCCGGCGACAGCCTGCGCAGGCTCTGCGACGCGGTGATGCACGCCTGCGGCGGGCGCTGCGCGGTCTTTGCGGGCGCGGACGGCGCGTACAAATACGCCGTCGGCTGCCCCGGCGGCGACCTGCGCGGCCTTGCGAAAAAGCTGAACGCGGAACTCAACGGCCGCGGCGGCGGCAAGCCGGACTTTGTGCAGGGCAGCGTGTGCGCGGACCGCGCGGCGATCGAGCGGTTTTTTGCAGAATGACCCTCCGCATCCGTGCGGAAAAAAGGGGGATATTCTCTTTCACGAAAGAGAATATCCCCCTTGCTTTAGGCAGCGCAGGCGCTGCCCTTTATGCCGCTTTTGCCGGAAAGGGAGGCTCAGAACCCCAGTCCGCCGAGCCCCAGCCCACTCGTGAGCGCGTTCATCCTGCCGCTCATTGCGTCCTCCGCCTGGCGCAGCGCCTCGTTCACGGCGGAGAGGATCAGATCCTGGAGCATCTCCACATCCTCGGGATCCACCGCCTCGGGCTTGATGGCGATAGCGGTGACCTCCTTCTTGCCGTTGACCGTCGCGCTGACGGCGCCGCCGCCGACGCTCGCCGAGAAGGTCTTTTCCTCCACCTCCTGCTGCGCCTTCTGCATGTCCTCCTGCATCTTCATGATCTGCTGCTGCATCTGCTGCTGCTTGAGCATCTGGCCGCTGCCGTTGGAAAAGCCGCGGCGTGC
>DHMW01000082.1:10410-12743 GCA_002405995.1 Oscillospiraceae bacterium UBA4632 | reverse complement strand
CGTGCGCTGTAACCCTTTGCCATGTTCGTTTCTCCTTTTATTTTACTGTAAAATTGTCGAATTTGCTGCCCATTCGCAGGAGATCCTGCATTTTGTCGTGCTTTTTCTCGCCCGGGCGCTTGCCCACGACGAAGCGCACGCGGAGCTCCTGCCCCACCGCGCGCGAGGTCACCTCGCTCAGCACGTCCGTCACCGCCGGCTGGTCGAGCATGCTCTTCTGCACCTCCGTCGCGCAGTAGACGGTGAGCAGCCCATCCTTCACCTCGCCCTGCGCCATGCCGATGAAGGCGCGCTTGTCGGGCGTCAGGCGGTTTTTGTAGCTCTCCATCAGCTGGTAGAAAATTTCGCCGTCCCCGTCTCCGCCGTCTGCGGGCGCTTGCGGGGCGGGGTCAGGAGCCGCCTCCGGCTCCGGTGCGGCTGGCTTCGGCGCGGGCGCGGCCGGCTCGCCGTAGGGCGGCGGCGCGTCATCGTCGCCGGGCAGCGGCGGCTCGTCCCAGGGGGGGCGGTCCTCGTCCGCGGGGTCCTTATGCCCTGCGGGCGCTTCCGCGGCCTTCTGCGGCAGGGGAGGGGCGCTCGCCGGAGCAGACGCGGGGTGCTTTGCCGCAAACTGCACGCCTGCGGCGAGCTGCTCCTCGAGCCGCGCGATGCGCGCGTTCAGCGCGGTAAGGTCGCCCGAGAGCGTTTCGTCGCAGAGCTTCAGAAGGCACAGCTCCGCGTCCGTGCGGCGGTTGACGCTGAACTGAAGCTGCGCCGCCGTCTCCTGCAAGACCGTGCAGAGCTGGATGAAGCGCGCGCCCGTCCCCTGCGCGCGCAGGGCTTGGAGCGTCGCGGCGTCGTATGCGCCGCCGAGCAGGCTCTCGCCGCCCTCGCCCGCCGTCGCGGTGATGAGCAGCTCGCGCGCGAGCGTTGAAAGCTCGCCGAGCACCGCGCCCACGTCCTTGCCGCCGTCGTAGAGCGAGCCGAGCATCGTGAGCGCGCCGCGCGCGTCGCGCGATAAGATGAGCGACATCAACCGCGCGGCCTGCACGCTTCCGGCAAGCCCCAGCGCGTCCAGCACGGCGTTTGCGTCGATCGCGCCGCCCGCGGCGGCGCACTGGTCCAGCAGGCTCAGCGCGTCGCGCAGCGCGCNNCCCTCGGGAGCCGTTTTGGAAATGAGCAGGTCGCGCGCGAGCGCGGACAGCTCACCGAGCACCGCGCCCACATCCTTACCGCTGCCGTAGAGCCGGTGGAGCAGCAGCAGTGCGGCCTTTGTGTCGCGCCGCAGAACGCAGTCCATCAGCTGCGCGGTCTGGAGGTTGCCCGCCAGTCCCAGCGCGTCGAGCACCGCTGCGCTGTCAATGGTCCCGCCCGCCGCCGCGCACTGGTCCAAGAGACTCAGCGCGTCGCGCAGCGCGCCGTCGGACAGGCGGGCGAGCAGCGCCGCGCCGTCGGGGCGGAGGTCGATATGCTCCTGCTGCGCGATATAGTCGAGCCTGCCCACGATGTCCTGCGGCCGGATGCGGCGGAAGGCGAAGCGCTGGCAGCGCGACAGGATCGTCGCGGGCACCTTGTGCAGCTCCGTCGTCGCCAGAATGAACATCAGGTGCTCGGGCGGCTCCTCCAGAATTTTAAGCAGCGCGTTGAACGCGGGCGTGGAGAGCATGTGGACCTCATCGACGATGTACACGCGCTTTTTCACCTGCGCGGGGGAGTAGATGGCCTCGTCGCGCAGCGCGCGCACGCTGTCCACCCCGTTGTTGGACGCCGCGTCCAGCTCCACCACGTCCAGCAGCCGCCCGCTCTCGATGCCGAGGCAGCTCGGGCAGCGGTTGCAGGGGTCGCCGTCCACCGGATGCTCGCAGTTGACCGCGCGCGCAAGGATCTTGGCGCAGGTGGTCTTGCCCGTGCCGCGCGTGCCGGTAAACAGGTAGGCGTGGGACAGCCGCCCCTCGGCGACCTGGCGGCGCAGCGTGGTGGTGATATGCTCCTGCCCGACCACGTCGGCAAAGGTCCTGGGACGCCACTTGCGGTAAAGCGCCTGATACATCCGCAGCCCTCCTTTTGGGATAAAAAATGCTCCTCCGTATACAGCTGCGGGACCGGCGCCCTTGCGGCACATGGCTGGTCCCGCTTAATGCTGCTCGGTTCCCCGCCTGACATGGTTCGCAGGCATCCATTGCGCAAGACCGGTTCCGCAGCTGTATGCGGAGGAGTTGAACAGATAGTATTGTACTATAGTCTTAAAAAAATTTCAACAGAAAAATGAAAAAGGGGCTTCACAAATCAGAAAAAGTGTGTTATGATAATCCGCGCTGAGGAGTTCAGCGCTTTTTTGGGCCTGTAGCTCAGTTGGG
>DHMW01000082.1:0-10345 GCA_002405995.1 Oscillospiraceae bacterium UBA4632 | reverse complement strand
TTCGAATCCCTTCAGGTCCACCAAAAAATAAGAGACACGCTTTTGCGTGTCTCTTATTTTTTCATCAGCGGCGCGCCGGTGTGCCACGCCTGGCCGACCTTTTCGCCGATGGCATAGTAGCCGCTGCGGAACTGGTCAAAAACAAAAGCGTTCAGCTTCGCGGCGTCCACCCTGCCCTTTTCGTCCAGCACGGACTCGTCTGCCAGCACGCCCACGATCTCACCGATGACGTGATGGCCGTAGACCTCCATCCTGTCCTCGACAACCTTGCACTCCAGCGTCAGCGGGAACTCCTGCACGATGGGCGCGTCTACCTTTTCGCTTTTCACGGCCGTCAGCCCGCTGCGCTCGAACTTGTCCGCCATCTTGTTTCCGCTGGCGATGCCGAAGAAGTCGGCGGCTTCAATATGGGGAATGTCGGCGATGCTCAGCGTGAACGCGCTGCGCTTTTTGATGTTTTCCGAGGTCTTGTGATCCTCGTCGATGTTCAGAGACACCATATTCTCCGCGCAGATGCCGCCCCACGCCATGTTCATCACATCGACGGTATCTCCGTCGCCGTAGGTGGCGATCATCAGCACCGGCATCGGGAACAGATAGGGACGGATACCCAGTTCTTTTTTCATGATAACGACCTCCGTTTATGTTCTGGATCGACTTCGCACTGTCATCCTGCTATCATCATAGCAGACATCAGAAAAAGTGCAAGTACTGTTAATAAAGACAGATACTATCCAAAGAGGACGCTTTACAGCAGCATCGTGATGCCGCCCTCCTCGATGCGGATATCGACCAGCGGCGCGCCGGGGTCGTATTCGCCGTCCAGCGTCCAGGAGATATCCTCCGCCGTCTCGGCGGTGACGCGGCGCACGTGGCGGAAGATCAGCCCCTCGGAGTTCTGATAATCCTGATTGATCAGCGCGCGGATGAGCGCCTGCATCGCGGCGGGCGTGCGCGGCACGGGCACGAGCATCAGCTCAAACAGCCCGTCGTTGAACAGCACCTCCTCGCTCGAGAGCTTCATCAGCCCCGCGATGGACGTCGAATTGCTCACCGCGCCGAAAAGATACTCCCCGTCGAACACCTCGCCGTCGGCGGTGATGCGCATCCGGTAGGGGCACAGCGTGTCGATATCCTTCACGCCCTCGAGCAGGTAGGCAAGGTGCCCGAATACGTTTTTGATGTCCTGCGGCACGGTGTAGGTCGTGCGCGTGAATGCGCCGAAGGACGCGACATAGACGAAATTCCGTTCGCCGAACACGCCGACGTCCAGCCGGCGCGGCTGCATGCGCATCGCCGCGCGCGCCGCCTCGGCGGGGTCGGAGGGGATGTTCAGGCTTGCGGCAAAATCGTTCGTGCTGCCGCCGGGCAGATAGCTCACCTGCGGGCGCTTTTCGCGCGGGATGCGCATCACGCCGTTGACGGTCTCGTTCAGCGTGCCGTCGCCGCCGTGGCAGACGACAAGGTCATATTCCTCGCCCAGCGTTTCGGCAAGCATCGTGGCGTCGCCGCGCGCGCGCGTCTGCCGCACGGAGACGAGATACCCCGCCTCGGAGAATACCGACACCGCCTCGAACAGAGGCGCGGGGGATTTGGTCTTGCCCGCGCGCGGGTTGACGATGAAAAGCAGCTTTTTGTCCATAAAGAACCTCCCTGTGGTTTGCCCCTCATGGGTCTGCCGTTCCGGCGCTGCCGCCGCTCCGGCTGTTAAGATTATCATAACATAAGAAATGGGCGGTTGCAATTCCCGGAAAAAAATAGTAAGCTTGATTTAGCACACCTTTAACAGACTGCGGACAGAACCGGGAGGATCCTTCATGAAGCAAAAAACCTACCTGCGTCTCGGCATAACGCTGGTGTTCTCCGCCTGCGTCATCCTGATGTTTTACGACACCTTTTTCCAGAGCCGCGTCCTGCTGGACTTTTTTGACAAGCTCATGGAGGTGCTCTCGCCCGTGATCTACGGGCTGGCATTCGCCTACCTCCTTGCCCCGATCGTGGACTTTTTCGACCGCCTGCTCAAAAGAGGGCTGAAAACGGCGAAGCCCTCGCTCCTGCGGGGCCTGAGCATCCTGCTGACCTGGCTTTTCGTGCTGGCGCTGCTGTATCTCATGTTCAGCATCCTCATCCCCGAGCTGGTTGACAGCGTGAAGCTCCTCGCCTCCAACTTCGAGAGCTACTACCGCACCGTTTACGACTGGGTCACGGCGCTGATGGAGAACGAGCCTGTCTTTTCCGAGCAGGTGCTCGCCGCGCTCAACAGCTACTATGCCAATCTCGTCAAATGGATCACCGACACCGTGATCCCGCAGGCGCAGGTCGCCATCGTGGCGGTGACGGGCGGCATCTGGAGCGTTGTGGTGTTCCTCAAGAACCTGCTCATCGGCATGATGGTCTCGGTCTATCTGCTCGCGCGGAAGGAAAGCTTCGCCGCGCAGACGAAAAAGCTGCTCTATGCCGCCCTGCCCGAGCAGCCCTACCGCCGCACGCTGCGCGCTGCGGCTGAAGTGGACCGCATCTTCAGCGGCTTTGTGCGCGGCAAGCTGCTCGATTCGCTCATCATCGGCATCCTCTGCTTCCTCTGCTGCTCCATCCTGAACTTCCCCTATACGCCCATCATCTCGGTATTCGTGGGCGTGACGAACATCATCCCCGTGTTCGGCCCCTTCCTCGGCGCGGTGCCGAGCGCCTTCCTCATCCTGCTCGTCAGTCCGAAGCAGTGCCTGTACTTCGTCATTTTCATCATCGCCCTCCAGCAGTTCGACGGCAACATCCTGGGGCCAAAGATCCTCGGCAAATCCACCGGCATTTCAAGCTTCTGGGTCATCGTGGCCATCGTGGTCGGCGGCGGCTTCGGCGGGGTGCTCGGCATGTTCCTCGGCGTGCCGGTGTTTGCCTGCATCAGCTCGGCGGTCAGCTGGCTTACCGGCCGCAGCCTTGCCCGAAAGGGCGTGACGGACGATGCAATGTTTGCCTCTCCCGCCGCGGCGGAAGCCGAACCGCCCAGAGAATGATATGAAACGCTTTCTATCCTTCTATCGCGAAAACAGAGGACTGCACCGCTGGCTCCTTGCCTGCGGCGCAGTCCTTGCGCTTTTTTTCCTGCTGCGCGATGACCGCGCGGCGATGAATCATCTTGTTTACGGTATCACCCTGCCGTTCGAGCAGTTCCTCGGCCGCGCGTGCGCGGCGCTGCCGTTTTCGGCCGCGGAGCTTCTGTATGTGCTTGCGGCGGCTGTGGCGGTCCTGCTGCTCGCGCGCATGGTACGCTACCTCGTAAAGTCGCGCAAAAAAGGGCGCGCCGCGTACCGCTGCGCGCTTTTTGCGCTCGACCTGTTTCTCACGGTTTACGCCGCGTTCTCGCTCCTCTGGGGCGCGAACTACTGTGCGGACGACTTCTGCGACAGAAGCGGCCTCACGCCCGAGCCGGTCGCCTATGACGAGCTCGTGCGCGTCACGCAGTACTTTGCAGACGGCCTGCGCGAGGCGTCCGCGCACGTTGCCCGCGATGAAAACGGTCTTTTCGCCGCCGGCCGGCAGGAAATTTTAGATTACGCCCCCACGGTGTACGACTGCCTGTACGAGGAGTTCCCCTTTCTCGACATGCCGGACCAGAAGCCCAAGGGCATCCTTTTCTCGAAGCTTATGAGCGCGATGAATTTCACGGGTTTTTACTTCCCGTTCACGGGCGAGTCGAACGTGAATATGGATTCCCCCGCGATGCTGCTGGCCTCGACCTGCGCGCATGAGCTGGCGCACCAGCGCGGCATCGCGTCCGAGCAGCAGTGCAACTTTCTCGCCATCCTCGCCTGCACGCGCTGCGGCGACGCCAACTACAATTACGCCGGCTGGATGCTCGGCTATATCCATTTATCCAACGCCCTCTACCGCGCCGACCCCGAGGCGTGGCAGGCGATCCGCGATGGGCTCCCCGCCTGCGTTGTTTCCGACCTGCGCGCCAACAGCGCCTACTGGGCGCAGTACAAGGGCCTTACGGCCACCGTCACCCAGTCGCTCAACGACAGGATGATCAAGTCCTACGGCGATACGCTCGGCACGCAGAGCTACGGCGCGGTCGTCGATCTGCTGGTGCTCTACTTTGCCTGACCGCCTGCGCCCTCATTCCATCATCCGGTCAATGGCCCGGTTCAGCGCCTCCAGCGTTTCCTGGTCGCCGCGCTCCACGGCGTCCACGATGCAGTGCTCGATGTGGTCCTTGAGGATGATGCGGCTCGTTGCATTCAGCGCCGAGCGCACCGCCGCCAGCTGCACCAGCAGCTCCGAGCAGTCGCGCCCCTCCTCCGCCATGCGCCGCACCGCCTCCAGGTGCCCGATCGCGCGGGAAAGGCGGTTCACCACCGCGCGCGTGTGCTCGTGGGAGTGCGTGTGCCCGTGCTCCCCGTGTCCGTGCGTATGCTCCGCCATCTGCTTCGCCCTCCCTGCTTTCTTTTCCGCTACGATACCACATCTTTCGCTGCGGCGCAAGCGAAAGGCAAACTTTCCTGCCGCCTGCGCCCGCTTTTCGCTTGTCCTTTGCCGCGCGTTGTGCTACAATGCAGAATCATCGTTCACCTGTAAGGTTAGGAGGGTTTTATCATGTTGTCTATCGATGTTTCCCATGCTGCGTCCTTCCTGACGCTGCCGTATCAGGCCGCGCTTCTGCCGCGCCTTCAGCGCGCGGCGGACTGGCTGCAAAACGGCGGCGGAAGGGGCAGCGACTTCCTTGGCTGGGTCACGCTCCCGCGCGACTATGATCAGAATGAGTACGCGCGCATCCTTGCCGCGGCGAAGAAGATCCAGAGCGATTCCGGCGCGCTCGTCGTCATCGGCATCGGCGGCAGCTATCTGGGCGCGCGCGGCGTGATCGAGTGCCTCTGCTCGCCCAACTACAATCTGAAGAAAAAATCCACCCCGAATATCTACTTCATCGGCAACGGCCTCTCGTCCGATGCGCTCAACGAGGTGATGGAGCTCATCGGCGAGGACGATTTTTCCGTCAACGTCATCTCCAAGTCCGGCACGACCACCGAACCCGCCGTTGCCTTCCGCTTCTTCCGCGAAAAGCTGGAGCGGAAGTACGGCAGGGAGGAGGCGGCGAAGCGCATCTACGCCACGACCGACGCGCATCGCGGCGCGCTCAAGTCCCTTGCCGATCAGGAGGGGTACGAGGAATTCGTCGTTCCCGATAACGTCGGCGGGCGCTACAGCGTGCTGACCGCCGTGGGTCTGCTCCCCATCGCCGTTGCGGGCGTGGATCTTTCCGCGCTCATGGGCGGCGCGCAGGAGATGATGGCGCTCTGCGCGCAGAGCGGCTTTGAAAACCCGGCGTGGCAGTATGCCGCCATCCGTCATGAGCTGTACCGCAGCGGCAAGAAGATCGAGCTGCTGGCGTGCTTCGAGCCCGCGTTCCGCTTTATGGCGGAATGGTGGAAGCAGCTCTACGGCGAAAGCGAGGGCAAGGAGGAAAAGGGCCTTTTCCCCGCCAGCGTCGATTTTACCGCCGACCTGCACTCCATGGGCCAGTACATCCAGCAGGGCGAGCGCATCCTGATGGAAACGGTCGTCCGCTTTGCCGCGAGCGACGGCCAGGCCGTCGTCCCTTACGATGCGTCGAACGGCGACGGGCTGAATTTCCTTGCGGGCAAGACCATGGACTTCATCAACCGCCAGGCGATGGACGGGACCCTTCTCGCCCATGTGGAGGGCGGCGTGCCCAATATCATCGTAAACGCCGGGCAGAACAACGCCCGCACGCTCGGCCAGCTCATCTATTTCTTTGAGTACGCCTGCGGCCTGAGCGGATACCTGCTTGGCGTGAACCCCTTCGACCAGCCCGGCGTGGAAGCGTACAAGAAGAATATGTTCGCCCTGCTGGGCAAGCCCGGCTACGAGGACATGGGCGAGGAGCTGCGCGCCCGCCTGCGGTAAAAGCCCTTGAACTTTTTGAATAAACTTGAAACTTTTCTTTCAGCATTGCAAATTTCCCCTGAATATGCTATGCTGAACACATAAGCAGGATCGCCGCACAGCGCGGCGGGAAGCGATTGAAAGGAGTGATTTCTTATGGTCAGGCTCATCATGGGTGAAAAGGGCACCGGCAAGACCAAGAAGCTGATCGAAATGATCAACGCCACGGCACAGGAGGACGCAGGCAGCGTCGTGTGCATCGAGGCGAAGTCTACCATGACCTTTGACATCCATTATCATGTCCGTCTGATCTCTGCCGACGAGTACAGCATCTCCTCCTACGAGGCGCTGCGCGGATTCCTCTGCGGCCTGTACGCCGGCAATTACGATATTTCCCACATCTTCATCGACAATCTGTTCAAGATCGTCCACGGCGAGTGCAACCAGGCGGCCGAGGACTTCCTCAACGAGCTGGACCGCTTCAGCGCCGTCTCCGGCGTGAAGTTCACCGTCTCCGTCTCCGGCGACCCGCAGCTCGCCACCGACGGGATGCAGAAATTCCTGTGACCGCTTTTTTGATGAGCAGCAAAAAGAGCCCTCCGGTGAGGGCTCTTTTTTCATGCGCCGCGCGGCGCGTTACTTTTTCTTCTGCCCCTTCAGCAGCCCGGCGTACTTGCAGCCGGTGTAGCCAAAGACGACCAGCGCGGCCGCCACGGCGACGCCGACGGCGTTGCGCGCGCCGTCGCTGAGCGTGAGCACGGCGGAGCAGTCGAGCACGACGGCGAGCACGCAGAGCACGACCGCCGCGAAGCTGGCAGCCCAGGCGATCAGGAGCTTTTTGCTGACGTTTTTCATGTATTTTCCTCCTTCAGCTCCAGCAGGACCGGGCAATGGTCGCTGCCGGGGATCTCGGCGAGAATATCCGCCGCCTTGATGCGGCTGCGCAGCCGCTCGGATACGATGAAATAGTCGATGCGCCAACCGACGTTCCGCGCGCGCGACTGGGCGCGGTAGCTCCACCACGAATAGGCGTCCGTCCGGTCGGGGTAGAGCGTGCGGAACGTATCGAGGAAGCCGGAGGACAGCAGCTGCGTCATTTTGCCGCGCTCCTCGTCGGTAAAGCCGGGGTTGAGGCGGTTCGTCTTGGGATTCTTGAGGTCGATCTCCTCGTGCGCGACGTTCAGGTCCCCGCAGTAGACCACGGGCTTGATCGCATCCAGCTCGCAGAGGTAATCGCGCAGCGCATCCTCCCACTCCATGCGGTAGGCAAGGCGGCGCAGCTCGTCCTGCGAGTTGGGCGTGTAGCAGCAGACAAGATAGAAGTCCGGATACTCGCAGGTGATGACGCGCCCCTCGTGGCGGTGGATATCCTCGCCGAAGTCGTAGGTGACAGAGAGCGGCTCCTGCCGGGTAAAGACCGCCGTGCCGGAATAGCCGCGCTTGTCGGCGCTGTTCCAGTAGATGTGGTACTGCGGCAGATCCAGCTCGATCTGGTGCGGCTGGAGCTTCGTTTCCTGCAGGCAGATGACATCCGCGTCGATGAGATCGACAAAGTCGAGGAAGCCCTTGCCCACGCAAGCGCGCAGACCGTTGACGTTCCAGGAGATGAGCTTCATGGGACGGTATCCTCCCGTTTCTGTAGTCGTTGCCTCCATTGTACTATCCCGCGGCGGCAAAAGCAACAGGAATCGGCGCGCCCTCAGCGGGCGAGCAGCTTTTTTGCCAGCGGGCCGATCACGCCGCCCGCGGCGTTGCCCAGCGTCATCACCAGCAGATACCCGAGCGTGCGCGCGCTCCACGCGCCCGCCATCGTGAAGTAGTACATATTCGCCACGCAGTGCTCAAAGCCGCAGAGGATGAACACGCACACGCCGAAAAAGAGCGCGAGGTATTTGCCCAGCTCATGCGGGTTGGAGCGGAAGCCCTCCACGGCGACGTAGATCATCACATTGCACAGCACCGCGAGGAGGAACACGCCTGTGAGCGGCTCTGAGAGCTTCGTCTGGCAGATGGCCTGCGCCCGCGCGTCGAGCGCGGCAAGGCGCGTGAACTGCTCTGCCGCGGCCACAAGCACCGTGCCCGCCAGGTTGCCCAGCCAGATCACGGGCAGTGTCCGCGCGTAGGCGCGGCCGTTGTCGAACACATAGCAGACCTTGCCGGTGAACAGGTGCAGCCCGCGCGTGCAGATGACGAACAGCCCCACGGTGAAAAAGAGCGCGCCGGCGACGGTGTTTTCCAGGGAGAGGAATGCCGTGCCGCCCACGCCGATGACCGCGCCCGCCAGCAGCGCAGAGAGAAAAAGCTTTGCCATGTCAGATCCTCCGGACAGGTTATCGGCACCATTGTACCTCAGCGCGGCGGAAAAGTCTACAGAAAGTGACAGAAAGCCCCCGCCTTTCGGCGAGGGCTTTCTGCTGTGTTGTGTGTGTATTTTTAGGAGGGAGAAAATCACATCGGGGTTGTTTCCCCTTTGCAAGTATTAAGATAGCAGTCAATCTTGGCTAAAGTTTGAATCGCTTGTAAACAAAATGTGAATACAGCGGTTTTCGGCGGATCTTATCCAAGCAGCGCCCGCAGCTCGGAAAACGAGAGCGGCTGGAGCGCAAGCCCGATCCCGTAGCCGACGGCCCTTGCCAGCAGGCGCACCTGCGCGTCGATGTCGCGCGTGGTGACCATCACGCCGGCGTGTCCGCGCAGGGCGGCGGGGTCCACGTCCGTCCTGCCCGCCTCCTCCAGCACGTCGAGCGTCAGCGTCGCGGCGTCCACCACGGTGGGCACGCCCACGGCGTAGACCGGCACGCCCAGCGTTTCGCGCGTGAGCGCGCTGCGGTGGTTGCCCACGCCGCTGCCCGGCACGATGCCGGTGTTGGACAGCTGCACGCTCGTACATACGCGCGCGAGCGAGCGCGCGGCAAGCGCATCGACGGCGATGACCGCGTCGGGCTGCACGGCGCGCACCGCGCCGCGCAGGGTCTCCATCGCCTCGATGCCCGTGCGCCCCAGCACGCCGGGCGTAAGCACGCTGACGTCGGCAAGCGCGGAAAATGCCTCCAGCGCGCGCAGATGGCGCGTGACGAGCACGTGCTCCGCCGCGACGGGCCCGATGGCGTCCGGCGTCATGGCGGCGTTGCCGAGCCCTGCCACCAGCGCGCTGTGCACCTGCCGCCCCATCAGCTGCCGCAGCTCAGCGCCGATGGCGCGCGCGGCGCGCGCGAGCGGGTCCTCCGCGCCGCGCAGAAGGGGGGAGAGGTCAAGCGTCACATAGCGCCCGCAGGGCCTGCCCAGCGCGCGGGCGGCCTGCTCCTCCCGCACCGTCACGCTCGTCACGCGGCAGCCGCGGCGGAATACGCTCACGCTTTCCGCGCCCGTGCGCCGTGCGCCGTCTGCGCGCCACAGCTCGTGCGCCTCCATGGCAAGGTCAGTGCGCCGGGTGAGGGGCATAGGCTCGCCTCCTTACTAAATCTTGTTTGCTGCGCTCAGTATTTCCACAATCCTTTGTGGCATTCAAAAAAATCAAAAAAATATGAAAAAATGCTTGCAATTCGTTGCAATCTTTGCTAAAATACCATTCTGCACGGTGGATTTTTTGTCCGCCGGAGCATGAGTCCCAACCGGAGGAGGTGTTTGGTTTGCCGAATATCAAGTCTGCCAAGAAGCGCGTTCAGATCACCGAGGTCCGCAACGCCCGCAACAAGGCCGACAAGTCCGCACTGAAGACCGCGCTCAAGAAGTTCGAGGCGGCTGCCGCTGAAGGCAATCGCACCGAGGCCGAGAACGCTTATACGGTCGCAGTCAAGACTGTCGATAAGGCTGCTGCGAAGGGTATTCTTCACAAGAACAACGCCGCTCACAAGAAGAGCGCGCTGACCCTGAAGCTCAACAGCATTGGCTGATCCAGACAAAACGGGAGACGTCCGAAGGACGTCTCTTTTTTTGCGCCGCACTCCGGCGGCGCTTTATCAGCGGAACGGAGCGGCGTCTCTTCCAAAAGAGACGCCGCTCCGCTTTTCCTTTCGCTGGGCGCGCAGCTCACTCGTCCTCGTGGGCGGTGACGGCGATGTGCAGCTCGTCGAGCTGCTTGGGCGTGACCTCGCTGGGCGCGCGCTTCCCAAAACGGGCGCTGCCGTTTTGGGAGCCCTGACAGATCAAAATGCTCGGCGGAAGTGAATTCCGCCTCCGCCAAGGCTTTGCTCCGCAAAGCGCTTGTACGCCGCTTGCGCGGCGGCTCGCCTGCGCTCGCTGGGCGCGCAGCTCACTCGTCCTCGTGGGCGGTGACGGCGATGTGCAGCTCGTCGAGCTGCTTGGGCGTGACCTCGCTGGGCGCGCCCATCATGATGTCCTGCGCGTTCTTGTTCATCGGGAACGGGATGATCTCGCGGATGGAATCCTCGCCCGCAAGCAGCATGACCATGCGGTCCACGCCCGGGGCGATACCGGC
>DHMW01000011.1 GCA_002405995.1 Oscillospiraceae bacterium UBA4632 | reverse complement strand
CGCGAGCTGGGCCTGCGCGGCGGCTTACTCGTCACGAATCCCATCCCCGAGGAGTACTCCATGGACAAGGACGTCATCGACAGGGCGATCGCCGAGGCCGTGGAGGACGCGAAGAAGGACGGCATCCACGGCAAGGCCACGACCCCGTACCTGCTCGCCAAGATCAAGGACCTGACCGGCGGCGACAGCCTGGATTCCAACATCCAGCTCGTGTTCAACAACGCCCGCCTCGGCGCGGCGGCGGCCGTGGAGCTCAGCAAGCTCGAAAAGTGAGAGTTTTTATCGTCTATCTCGCCGCGATCAATGTTCTGACGTTCTGCGTCTACGGCGCAGACAAGCGCCGCGCCAAGATACCGGGCGCGCGGCGCGTGCCGGAGAAAACGCTGCTGGGGCTGGCTGCCATCGGCGGGAGCCTGGGGGCGCTGCTGGGGATGCGCGTGTTCCGCCACAAAACGCGGCACTGGTACTTCCGGTACGGCATTCCTGCCATCCTGCTGGCGCAGGCTGCGGCGGCAGTCTTTCTGGCGCAATATTTTTCTTGAAAAAATGGCGGAAGCGCGGAACAAAACTGTCCGCGCTTCCGTCTATATCGGGTAAGGGACGCGGGAAGATGAAGAATTTATGAATTTTTTGTTTTCCCGTTTCTTTTACCGCGGCAATATGGTACAATCACAGCGTGAGAGTATCCCTGTTTTTCGGGGAAACACCAAAAACGAAAGGATGAAGATCACATGAAGAAATTTCTCTCCTTGCTATTGACTCTGACCATGGTTCTGAGCCTCGTTGTCCTGCCTGCAAGGGCGACGCCGGGCGAGGGCGAAACGCCAGAGACACCGCAGTATACCGCGGGAGATGTCGCTCCGTCCATCAGAGTTACCAAAGGTCAAAATACCGAGGTTGCTGGCGCAGTTCCCAAAGATACTTCTTTGACGTTTACCGCCGTTACCGAAGGCGTTACCATCAAAAAGAACGGAAATGCGCTTCAAAGTCCCGTTTTCACTTACACTTGGAGCGGTTCTGTTAGCGGAAGCAGCAGCACTGCTCAGGTAAACGCGAGCGGAACAGCCATCACTGCAACCTGCACCGTTGCCGTCAAGGAGAGCAGTGACGCTGAAACCGCTGTCTACACTTTCCCCGCTATTTCTAAAACCGTAACCGTCTACGATCTTGATAATGCGATCGAAAAGGTTTATTTCAACCGTCGCCCGTACACCGTTACCAGTGGAAGCGCTACTATTTTCCTGGGCGAGGGCGAGGCTCTTACCGGCGAGAATGCTGCGAAAAATACTTGGCAGGTCAAGCCCAAGACCGGCTATAATGTCCCAGCGAATTCCATCAAGTATGAAGGCAGTGCATTAAAATTCAAGGTCGGTTACGGTGACGGCGATCCTGTTGATAAATCCATCAGCATTTCTTCCGGCACTTTCTCTGACCCGACTCTCGCCATCACTAAGCCTACGGGCATCAGCAGCAACAAGGTGAAAACCGACCAGCAGGTCGTGTTCACCGCAACGGTCGCCGAAACCGGCAAGAGCGAAAACACCCGCTACGGCTGGTCGATCAAAAAGGGCGCAGCCGAAGTCGCTTCCACCACCACCGGTCGTACCGACAACACCTTTACCTGGACTCCCCATGAAGAGGGCGATTACACCGTCACCTGCACGCTGTATGAAGGCGACGTTGTGACCTCGACAGTCAGCCAGTCCCTTACCGTCACCGTGGAAAAGGACAACACCAAGATCAGCAAGTCCTTCAACGCCACGATGGCGCCCAACACCAAGCAGACGCTCTCCTTCACCTTTACGGACAAGATCGATAACAAGGATCAAGCCGTTACTCTTGACGATGTGAGGTGGAGCATCAGTAGTCCCAACCCCGCCACCGGTGCAACAATCACGCCGGATTCGAAAGAGAAAAAGAAGGCCGAGTTTGCAATCCCCGCGAACGCTGCCCAGAGCTACACCGTCAAGGCTTCCTTCACCTATCAGAACAAGCCCTATGAGGTCGAGTTCGTCATTTCCACCCGCACCCTCAGCGCCAAGCTGAGCTACGGCGTGCAGAACGGCGGCTACGTTGACCTCGCCACCACCAGCAGCTACTCTTACACCAGCCTTGCCTATCTTGCCCAGACCGCCATTCGGGAGCAGGTCACCGGCAAGAGCAATGTTACCGTTAGCTCCGTCACTCTTGCCAGCATCTCCGGCACGACGCGCGGCACGCTCAGCAACTATAGCTCCTATTACCGCTACAACGCCCCCAAGAGCTATATCGGCGCGGACGCGGTGAAGATCACGGCATATGCAAGCGACGGCAACACCTATTACGTCACCCTGACCATTCCCGTTACGCCCATCCTCAACACGAGCTTTGAGGCGGTGAATGCCGAGCAGGTCACCACCAACAGCACCAGCTACGGCAGCTACAAGGTCTACTTCCCCTCTACCTATGCCCGCTACTATGTGGTCAGCTCGGTCAACGGCAGCGCCCCGGCCGACTGGTCGAGCGTGAATCTCGGCACCGCTTACAGCTCCACCGCGCCCTATCCGCTGACGGTCAACAACCTCAACTACACCGGCGGCCAGGTCACGCTCTACGTTGTGGCGCAGCGCTATACCACCGCAGGCTACAATGAGTACTACGGCGGCGCGATGACCGTTTATCTCCAGAACAACGACATCCAGTACAACGGCGTGGCGGGCGAGACCGTCAAGTTCTCCCACAGCGACTTCACCAAGTTCATGAACGCGATGAACACCGCCTCCAGCACCTACTACTACGAGTTCCAGGACGTCACGTTCAGCTACTTCAACAACACCACGCAGGGCGCGCTGTACTACAACAACACCGCGATGTCCAGCGGCAGCTACGCCAGCTCGTCCTACTTCAACTCCGCCACCAAGATCACCAACCTTGACTATGTGAGCTTCGCCGTCAACGCGAAGATCCCCAGCAGCGTCAAGGAGATCGTCGTGCCCTTCCAGATGCACGTCAAGCAGTATTACAGCCGCAACGGCTATCCCACCGCCAGCGGCCAGACGGTCACCCTCTCCGGCCGCGTGGTCATCAGCGTGGTGCGCGAGGACGTGAAGCTGACCGTCGCCCCCGGCGACGCGGTCAAGATGGACGCGGATGCGTTCCTCAGCTACCTGCGCAGCAGCAGCAACGCCTACCGCAATGCCAGCATCGACTACGTCACCTTTGAGCAGACCAGCTCCACCAACGCCAGCAGCATCTACAGCGGCACGCTCTACAGCTACTACAACAGCGGCTACTCCGTCGGCAGCCAGGTCAAGAGCAGCGACAAGTTCTACTACACCACCAGCTACTACAACCAGAACGCGCTGAGCGACGTCGCCTTCTACGCCAGCCCCTACGCCACCACCGGCTCGACGGTGTATATCCCGTTCACCATCAAGCCCACCTACGGCTCCGCCGTGAGCGGCACGCTGGCGGTCAAGATCGCCCAGACGATGAACTTCGTTGACGTCAAGCCCGGCTCCGTCTACTACGACGCGGTGAAGTGGGCGGTGAACCAGAAGGTCACCACCGGCACGGGCGCTTACACCTTCTCCCCCGACAAGACCTGCACGCGCGCGGAGATCGTCACCTTCCTGTACCGAGCCGCGGGCGGCAGCACCCAGAGCAGCTATTACTACACCAACCCGTTCACCGACGTGAGCTCGTCCATGGGCAGCGACTTCTACAACGCGATCCTGTGGGCGGTGAACAAGGGCATCACCACCGGCACGAGCAAGACGACCTTCTCCCCCAACAAGACCTGCACGCGCGCGGAGATCGTCACCTTCCTGTACCGCTATGCCGGCAACAACGCCACCGGCTACTACTCCAACCCCTTCACCGACGTGAAGCAGACCACGCACGCGCCCTACTACAATGCGATCCTGTGGGCTGTGGGCAAGGGCATCACCACCGGCACCACGCCGACGACCTTCTCCCCCGACAAGACCTGCACGCGCGGCGAGGCGGTGACGTTCCTGTACCGCGCCATCGGCAAGTAAACCATTTTCCCGCAAGCATACTGGGGAGGCTGTCCGAGCGGACAGCCTCCCTCTTTTTTCGCGCGGGTTTGTAAACTTTCTGCGATGGGCTTTACGCGGGCGGCAAAAGCGTGTAGAATGGGGGCATCAAGTTTGGGGAGTGTTTTTCTGTGAACAAGCTGCGCAATGCCCTTTCCCGCTTTATGTACGGCCGCAACGGCGTGGACGCGCTCTGCTGGGCGCTGTTCGGCCTGGAGCTGCTGCTGAGCGTCATCGGCTCGCTCGTGCGCGTGCAGGCGGTGTCCGCCGTGCTGTACTTTGTCACGATGGCGCTGATGTTCGTCATCCTGCTGCGGATGTTCTCGCGCAACCTGGCCGCCCGCCGCGCCGAGAACGCAAGGTTCCTTGCGTGGGCAGGCCCCGTGCTGAACGATATCCGGGGCGCGAGGGCGCGCCGCGCCGATGCCGCCCATAAGTATACGCGCTGCTCCTGCGGCGCGTGGTGCCGCGTGCCGCGCGGCGTGGGCAAGGTGGAGCTGACGTGCCCGAAGTGCGGGCGCAGAAGGGTCATCAAGGCGTAAATTTCCCGGTCAATAAAAAAATCCGTCCCGCGGGGCGGATTTTTTTGTAAGAAAACGCGCGCGGGCGCGTCTTATGGGCAGAGAGGGGGCGAGAGCGTGACGGATTTTGAGGAGATCTACGCGGTGTATTTTGACGACGTGTACCGGTATCTGCTGGCGCTCTCGGGCGACGAGGGCACGGCGGAGGAGCTGACGAGTGAGACGTTTTTCCGCGCGCTCGGCGCGCTGGACCGCTTCCGGGGCGATTGCAGCGTGCGCGTGTGGCTGTGCCAGATCGCGAAGAACCTTTTCTGCTCGCACAAGCGCCGCGAGGGACGCCTCGCGCCGCTGGAGGAGGCCGGGCTTGCCGGGGAGGGCTGCGAGGCCGCCGTCGAGGACCGCAGCGAGGCCGAGCGCATCCGGATGCTGCTGCATGGGCTGAAGGAGCCGTACAAGGAGGTGTTCATGTGGCGCGTTTACGGCGAGAAAAGCTTTCGGGAAATCGCAGAATTGTTCGGCAAGACGGAGAACTGGGCGTGCGTGACCTATCACCGCGCACGGAAAATGATCCGAGAGGGATTGGAGGAATGACATGAAAAACGATTGCAGCATCGTGCAGGACCTGCTGCCGCTGTACGCCGAGGACATGGTAAAGCCGGAGACAAGGGAATTTGTGGAGGGGCATCTTGCGGACTGCGCGGTCTGCCGCGCCGAGCTGGACGCGCTGAAGGCGGATGCAACGCCCGCGCCGGCGGTACAGCTCACGCCGCTGCGCGGCATCGAGCGGGCGCTGCGCCGCAGGCGGCTCACAGCCGTGCTGCTGACCGCCGCGTTGGTGCTGACGCTGGCGACGGCAGGCTTTGCCTACGTCACCGCGCCGCAGTATATGCCTTACGGAGAGCTGGAGTGGCAGATCGTCCGCTCCTCTCCGAACGGGACAGTCCGCTATTCTGCGGGGAGCACCGTCTCGTTCCCGGGGATGTATGACCTCGAAGGGATCTCCCGCATCGGGGCAAATCTGCTTACGCCGGTCTCCGGCGCAGAGGTCAGCAGCTCCTATGACGAAAACGGCAAAATACTCTACTTTATCAGCGCATGGCGCACGCCGCTGGACGAGTGGCTGGGAAAGTTCGCAGAGGCGGAGAACGTCTCCACGGCGCGCGCTGCCGAAGGCGAAGCGTTGGAGGACGCGCTCAGCGAGACGGAGGCGGCGGTCAATACGCTGCGCAGCGGGGACGGCGTTTCCCGTGCGGGCAACTTCTTCACCTTTGACGCGGAAAACTGCGCAGGGATCTATTACTCCCCGAACAATGGGCGGGACGATGTTTTGCTCTACGGTGAGCGGATGGACGGCGGCATGATCTCGCTGCCGCGGCTGGCGCTGGGATACTACGCGCTGCTGGCGCTCGCGCTGGGCGCGGCGCTGGGGCTTGCGTGGCTCGTCTGCCGCAAAAGGCCGTGCGGCGGGATGCTGGGGCGTCTTGCGCTCGTGCCGCTGTGCTATCTTGCGGGGCATATGCTCGTCAAGGGCTTTGCGGCGGCGAGCTATCAGATGCAGCGCGATCTTGCGCTCATCGTGCTGGCGGGCGCGCTGGTCTACTGCGCGGCGCTGCTGGCGCTCCGCCTGTGGGCGCAGAAGCGAGCCGCAGCGTAAGCGGCTGTCTGCGGAAAAAGCGAGGGGGACGGTTTCCCGTCCCCTCGCTCATTATTTAGTCCAACCCCTCGATATAGCTCATGCTAAGCTCGCCGTTTTCAAAGGTATAGGGGAGGCCGGCGCGGGCGCCGTTATCGTATTCCAGCAGGATGTAATCCCGCCGGACGGAAAACGTTCCGGCATTGGACAGCGACGCGCCGCCGACGCTGCTCGTTACAGTGACGGCGTTTCCATTGAACGCCAGCTCGTAGTACACGTTGTCCTTGCTGTATTCCCACTCGCCCTGAAGGGCCGCAGTGACGCCGTCGGCAACGGCGGCATCGACCTCGGACAGCGCCTCTGCCAGCGCAGCGTCCGCCGCCGCCTGCGCATTGGCGGCGCTCTGCTCCAGCGCCTGCTTCGCCGCGGCCTGTCCTGCGCTGTCAACGGAAAATTCGACCGTCTCGATCCCGCCCTGTGCGGTCGGCAGGTCAAAGGACAGCGTGAACGCATCGCTCAGGTCTGCCGCCTCGGTATCGATGTCCATATACCCCTTATAGGTTTCCGTCTCGCCTGCGCTCAGCAGGATATTTGTGGAGGAATAGCTTTCCCACTGCATGGCGCCGAACTCGTCCTTCGTTCCCGCCGCGCCGTAATGGGTCTCGTTTCCATAGCTCTTCCCCTGATAGCCGACCGTGATCAGCTTCGGATTGAACGTGCCATCCAGATCAACGGACGCCCTGTCCAGATTGCTGATCGTGTACATGAATGCGACCAGCGTATGCCCCTTTGCGGCAACGAAGGGATTCTTGGCGTCCTCCTGCGCGTGATACGCCTTGGCGGTGTAGTAGTCGTCGCCCCAGGTGTTCTCCAGCGCAATGGCAAGCTCTGCCCAATCCAGTGTGACCGAAACGATATCGGTCCCTCCGCTCTGGCCGAGGGCAAGCGTCTTGCCGGTATCCCCGGCGTCCCCATCGTCAGGCGCGGCGGCCGTTTCCCCGCCGCAGGCGCAGAGGGACAGCGCCAGAAGCAGGGACAAGAGCAGTGCGATCATTCTTTTCATTTCTTTTCTCCTTTGATCAATTGTATTAACCGATATTGGTTAATACCAATATACACCGCTTTCGGTTAACATTCAAGTACAAAGTGAGGCTTGGATGTTATGATCTCCTATGAAAATCTCTGGAATGTGATGAGGGAAAAGGGCGTTTCGCAGTATATGCTCATCAAAAAGTATGGCGTCAGCCCTGCCCAGATCACGCGGCTGAAGCGGAACGAAAGCGTCAGCACCCACACGATCGAAATGTTTTGCAGGATCCTTGACTGTAATGTTGGAGACATCATGGAGTACATCAGGGACAGCGGGTAAGGAGGCGCAGCAGAAAAAGAGACAGCCTGAAGCTGTCTCTTTATTGGTGCCTCGTCGGGGATTCGAACCCCGGACACCCTGCTTAAAAGGCAGGTGCTCTGCCGACTGAGCTAACGAAGCGTATGCTATTGTGACCACCGGAGCGGAAAAGAGCTGGCAGGGATGGCTGGACTCGAACCAGCGAATGAGGGAGTCAAAGTCCCTTGCCTTACCGCTTGGCTACACCCCTATAGGGAAAAGAGGGATAGGGACTTCGACCCTATCCCTCTCTTTTTTGTGGGGTGGGTAAAGGGACTCGAACCCTCGACACCCGGAACCACAATCCGGTGCTCTAACCAACTGAGCTACACCCACCACATATCCTGTATCCGTGCGATATTTGCCGCTAACTGAGAGCCTTAAATGGTACGCCAGGAGGGATTCGAACCCCCGGCCTACTGCTTAGAAGGCAGTTGCTCTATCCAACTGAGCTACTGGCGCAAATGAATGGAGCAGGTGACGGGAATCGAACCCGCATCCCCAGCTTGGAAGGCTGGTGCCCTGGCCATTGTGCTACACCTGCATTCGCCCTCCGCAAAAATCGTCAGCTCCGTTATAATAGCATCATTG
>DHMW01000123.1 GCA_002405995.1 Oscillospiraceae bacterium UBA4632 | reverse complement strand
CAGAAGGAAATGAAGAAGGCCGTTGAGTGCGGCTACTGGAACCTGTTCCGCTTCAATCCTGCGGCGGACAAGAAGTTCACGCTCGACTCCAAGGCGCCTGCCGGCGGTTACCGTGAATTCCTGATGAACGAGGCGCGCTACAGCCGCCTGACCCGTGAGTTCCCCGAGCGTGCCGAAGGCCTCTTCGAGCGCAACGAGGAAGCGGCGAAGGAGCGCTATGAGCACCTCACCAAGCTCATCGATATGTACGATAAGCAGTAATTCCCACCGCATAAGCAAAAGGGGAGCGCCCGACCGGGCGCTCCCCTTTTTTACCGCTTTAGGCGGCCTTTTCCTTTTTTCACTCCCCCAGGAGCCGGACAACGCGCTCCCAGCGGAGCTGGTCGGTGTCGTAGGAATACGGCTTCCCCTCCGCATTCGTGTAGCGGAAGAACGGCCCCTCCGTCCAGCTGTTGGACGGATTCACGAGCTCGACCTGCCAGATCTCGAGCGTTGTGCCGTCGCCATAGTCGATCACGGCATAGGGTGCCTCCTCCGGCGCAGCATCGGTGCGCCCCGCCCCCGCGTCGCCAATGCACGCAAGCAGTTCGCTGAGATCGTCGATCACCGCGTCCGTCTGCTTGCCGTTCACCGTAACGCGGAACGCGCCGGAATGGCGGGCATAGCGGGTGCTGTCCGTCAGCTCGGAGAAAAACGACTTGAAGCGGAGCTGGTGGCGGCACGCCCAGAACGTCAGCGCGCCGAACAGCAGAAACAGCGCACAGCAGAGCGCGACGGGTCCCGTCAGGCGTTTGGGCTTCGGTTTTCCTTTGTCAACTGCGTCATAAAGTCCCATAAGTCCTCCTGTTTTCCGCCCGGCTGTGTTTTTCCTCTATGCCGCCCGGCCCGGAAGGGTCACTTCCGCGCCGCGCGCTCCGCCGCCTCGACGACATGGCTTGCCAGGATCGTGCTCGTCACCGTGCCGACGCCGCCGGGCACCGGCGTGATGGCTTCGACGATGGGCTCGACCTCGGCAAAGCGGGTATCCCCGCAAAGATTGCCGTCCGCGCCGACATGGATGCCGACATCCAGCACGACCTGCCCCGCACGCACGCTCTCCGCGCCGACCATGCCGGCCTTACCGGCGGCAACGACGAGAATGTCCGCCTCGCGGCAGATGTCGGGCAGGTTCTCGCTGCGGCTGTGGCAGATGGTCACGGTCGCATGCTCGGCCAGCAGCAGCAGGGAAACCGGCTTGCCGATGACAAGGCTGCGTCCGATGACCACCACGCGCTTGCCCTTGATGGGGATGCTGTAGTGCTTGAGCAGCGCCACGCAGGCCGCGGCGGTGCAGGGGGGATAGCCGCCCTTGGTACCGGCGTACACAGCGGTCATCGAACCGTCGGTGATGCCGTCCATGTCCTTTTTCGGGTCAAGTGCCGCGCGCGCCGCCTCATCGTCAAGGTGCCCCGGCAGCGGGCGGAACATCAGCACGCCGTGGACCGCGTCGTCCTCGTTGAGCGACTGGATGTTGTCCATCAGCTCGCGCTGCGGCACGTCCTCCGGCAGGATGACCTGCCGCACCAGCACGCCGGCCTTCTCGCAGCGCTTGAGCGCCCCGCGCTCATAGGCAAGGTCGTCCTCGCGCGCGCCCACGCGCAGGATCGCAAGGCACGGCTCAACGCCGTTCGCCTTCAGTTCTTCCGTCTTTGCATGGAGCTCCTCGGTCAGCGTCTTGGCGACCTCGGCTCCCTTGAGCAGCATTGCCATATTTCTTTTCCTCCTCGTCGTGCGGCTGCGCCGCAGCTCTGTAAGGCAAGCATAACAAAATAAGAAAATGCTGTCAATTTCTTTTCCCAAGCACGGCGAGGGGAAAAATTTACTTTCTTCGCCGCCTTGCCTTTTCCTCCGCTTTTTGTTACGATAGGGTAAATCACTGCCGATCCAGGAGGAACCCGTCATGTCCGTCACCGAAGAAAAGAAGGCCCTGCGCACGTTGATCCGCAGAAAGGAGCGCACGCTCGACCCCGCCTACAAGGCCGCAAGCTCCGAGGCCATCTGCCGCTGTGTCCTCGCGCTGGAGGAATTCAAGCGCGCAAAGGTCGTCTTTGCCTTTGCGGGCACTGAGAAGGAGATCGACACCTCGCTTCTCATGAGTGAGACCATCGCCGCGGGCAAAACGCTGATCCTGCCCCGCTGCGCCGCCGAGCACGCCATCGACCTGTGTGTTGTGCGCTCAGCGGACGACCTCGAATCCGGCGCTTACGGCATCCTTGAGCCTAAGCAGGACTGCCCCCTCGTCACCGCGGCGGAGATCGACTTTGCCGTCGTGCCCTGCCTGTCGTTTGACCGCGCGGGCCGCCGCCTCGGTCAGGGCGGCGGATATTACGACCGCCTGCTGCCGCAGCTCCGCTGCCCCACGGCGCTGATCTGCCGCGAGCAGCTCCTCTCCCCCGAGGTACCGGTCGAGGAGCACGACATGCGCTGCACCATGCTCATCACGGAAAACGGCGTCCTCGCGCCGCAGGCGCAGTAAGGGGCGGCGCTTCCGTTATCCGTATTTTACCGCGCTGCGCCGGGGCTTTCCAGCAAGCTGCGTTTTCCATCGTCCCAAAACCGCCGCACGTTTAACGTTACATTGCAAAGATAAAGCCTGTGCGCCCGTTCCGGCAGCCGCGCAGGCCTTTCTTTTGCCCATCGCTTGACAGCTGCCCCTGCAGCGTGATAGTCTGAGTTGTCAGAAGAGAGAAAAAGGAGCAAAACGCTATGACTCTGAACGAACTGAAGGTCGGCGCATCCGCCGTCATCACCGCCGTTGGCGGCGACGGCGCGCTGCGCTGCCGCCTGCTTGATATGGGGCTTATCCCGCGCACACGCGTCACGCTGCAAAAGGCTGCGCCCATGGGCGACCCCATCGAGATCCGCGTGCGCGGCTATGAGCTGACGCTGCGCGTGGAGGAAGCGAAAAAGATCGAGGTGGAGGGTGAGCTGCGATGATCTTTGCACTTGCCGGCAATCAGAACTGCGGCAAAACAACGCTGTTCAACGCGCTCACCGGCTCCAACCAGCACGTGGGCAACTTCCCCGGCGTGACGGTCGATCAGAAGGTAGGCGAGATCCGCGGGGAAAAGGGCTGCTCCGTCGTGGATCTGCCGGGCATCTACTCCCTGCGCCCCTACACGCAGGAGGAGATCGTCTCCCGCGATTTTATCATCAACCAGAAGCCGGACGGCATCATCAACATCGTGGATGCGACCAATATCGAGCGCAACCTTTACCTCACGCTTCAGCTGCTCGAGCTGCGCGTGCCGATGGTGCTGGCGCTGAATATGATGGACGAGGTGCGCGCCAACGGCGGCACGATCGACGTGCAGAAGATGAGCGCGGCGCTCGGCATCCCCGTCGTCCCCATCGCCGCCGCAAAGGGCGAGGGCGTGAGCGAGCTGCTCGGCCAGGCGCTCGCCGCCGCGCGCAGCAAAACGCTGCCCAGGGTGACGGACTTCTGCGCAGATGATTCCGCCGTCCACCGCTGCATCCACGCCGTCGTGCATCTGATCGCCGACCATGCCGACCGCATCGGCGTGCCCGCGCGCTTCTGCGCAACAAAGCTGATCGAAGGCGGGGACGATCTTGCCGACCGGCTCCAGCTTGACCAGAACGAAAAGGAGCTGCTTGAGCACTGCGTGGTGCAGATGGAAAGCGAGACCGGACTCGACCGCAACGCGGCGCTTGCCGACATGCGCTACACCTTTATCGAGGGCGTAGTTGCCGCCTCCGTCGTCAAATGCCGCGAAAGCCGCGAGCACGCGCGCTCCGTACAGATCGACCGGCTCCTCACCGGCCGCTACACCGCTATCCCGGCGTTCCTCGCCATCATGCTGCTCACATTTTACCTCACGTTCGATGTGATCGGACAGCGGCTGTCCGACCTTCTGGGACTCGGCGTGGACGCGCTGACCGGCGCGGTCGATCGGGCGCTGACCGCCTACGGCATCAATCCTGTGGTGCACAGCCTGATCATCGACGGCATTTTTGCCGGCGTCGGCAGCGTGCTTGTGTTCCTGCCCATCATCGTCACGCTCTTTTTCTTTCTCTCCATCCTGGAGGATACCGGCTATATGGCGCGCGTCGCATTTGTGATGGACAAGCCCCTGCGCCGCATCGGGCTTTCCGGACGCAGCATCGTGCCGATGCTCATCGGCTTCGGCTGCTCAGTGCCCGCCATCATGGCGACGCGCACCGTCTCGTCCGACCGCGACCGCAGAATGACCATTCTCCTGACGCCATATATGAGCTGTTCGGCGAAAATTTCGATCTATGCCTTCTTCACAGCGACGTTTTTCCCCGCGCACCGCGCACTCGTAATGATCTCGCTGTACCTGCTCGGCATCCTCATCGGCATCCTTGCGGCGCTGGTGATGAACCGGACGGTGTTCCGCGGCAAGCCGGTTCCCTTTGTCATGGAGCTGCCGAACTACCGCCTGCCCGGGCTCAAGAGTGTAGCGCTGCTGCTGTGGGAAAAGGCAAAGGACTTCCTCCAGCGCGCCTTTACGGTCATCTTTCTCGCCACGATCGTCATCTGGTTTTTGCAGAGCTTCGACACCCGCCTCAACGTCGTATCTGACAGCGCGCAGAGCCTGCTGGCGCTCATCGGGCGGTCCATTGCGCCGGTCTTTGCCCCGCTCGGCTTTGCCGACTGGCGCTGCGCCACCTCGCTCATCTCTGGCTTTATCGCCAAGGAGAGCGTCGTCAGCACGCTTGAGATCCTGCTCGGCGGCGCGGCGATCGCTTCGCTCTTCACCACGCGCTCGGCGGTAAGCTTTCTCGTCTTTACGCTGCTCTACACACCCTGTGTGGCCGCTGTCGCCACCATCCGGCGCGAGTTAGGCTCCGCGCTCAAGACCGCGGGCGTCGTTGCGATGCAGTGCGCTGTCGCATGGGCCGTCGCCCTCGCCGCTTACACGCTGGGAGGGCTGCTGATATGAGCGCGCTCGACTGGCTGCTGCTGGCACTTGTGGCGCTTGCGGCGATCCTCGCCCTGCGCGCCCGGCGCGGGAGCGTGAAGCGCGGCGGCTGCGGCGATTGCGCACACTGCCGCGCAGGCTGCCCGAAAAAGCCGTAAAGCCTGTGTAAAACGGGAGGCGCTCTCCGCTTTGGAGAGCGCCTCCCGTTTTGTTTGCGCACCGCTATTCGTTCAGCAGCTTTTCGCCGGCGGCCGCCATCTGCGCGCTGTCCATCGCAAGGCCACGGCAGAGGAATTCCACGATGCGCGTGCCGCGCACGAGCAGCCACTGGTCGAGCCAGGCTTCCTTCTCCTCGTCATAGAGCCGCCACGCCCGCTCCGCGCCCCAGGGCGCAGCGTCCGCCTTGCGGTAGGCGTAGGGGAGCTGGCGGCGCTCGCCGTCGATAAGGGCGGTCTGGTGATAGTCCAGCTCGGAGGCAAGGCAGCGGTCAAAGGCGGAGGCCAGGTACACATCGCTGACGGTGTAGCGGATCCACGCGCCGCTTCCGCGCGCCGTCTCCGGATGCCCGGAGTCGTCATGAGAGGCCCGCACGTCGTCCTGCTCGCCGCCGCGCCGGGCGGCAAAGAGCGAGGACTGCTCCCAGCTCCGGCACGACCAGCGCGCATTTTCGTCCTCTACGCCGAGGTCGGAGAGATACAGCGGCAGCGTGTCATGGTAGATGGTCGCCCGGAATCCCTCGTCATACAGCTCCTGCGGCGCTTCCTCGCTGTCGAAAAGCCCGTTTTGCTTCATGGCGAGCATCCCGCCGGCAGAGCCGAGCAGCACGGCGGCGGCAGCGAGCAGCGTGACGGCGCGGCGCTTCACGCGCCCTGCGCCCGCGCGCTCCATCGAGGCGTTGGCTAATAGCGCAGCGGCGAATGGGCCGATGCCGCACACCAGCGCGCCGAGGTAGAGCCGTCCCGAGGCGCTGCTGCCCGCACCCAGCAGGCTTGCCGCGATCGTGCCGCACAGCACCAGCACCAGCGCGAGCCGCCCGGCCGTCTGAAGCCACGGGCGCGACCGCGGGGCATAGAACACGTCTTCCTCCTCCGCGATGCACTCCGCCCTGCTGTGCCAGCGGCGGTAGCCGATGAGCTGCGCGGCGCAGACAACGGCGACGACCAGCTCCAGCAGGAGCCGGTGCAGGCTGGAGCCGGAGACGAGCTCGTCCAGCGAACCGCCGAACAGGGCAGAGAGATCGTCCCAGAGTCCAAGGCACGTGTAGATCAGAAACATGAGCAGCCATCTGCGATAGGGCGCAAGCGCGCGGTCCATCGTCTGCACCTGCAGGGCAGGGTCGGTATCGATGGCGACGGCATGCGCGTCGGAATTGCAGAACACGTGGCGCGACCGGCCGCCGTAGGCGCCGCCCTCGCCCTCGCGCCCGCCGCCCCAGAACGTCAGCGGTCCCCAGCCGACAGCCTGCTTCCAGCCCGCCTGCTCGCAGTAGTCGAGGAAGGTCTGCTCACCCTCCGACGCGCGTCCGTCGTCGTCGGGATAGTAGGTGATGGCAAAGCGCAGCTTCTTCGGCTCGATACGCCGGTAGCGGATGAACGTGCCCACGCGGTCGGGCGCCCAGCCCTCTGCCGCCATGCGCTCAAAGTGGCGCGCAAGCCCCTCGGTGTCATAAAAGGAATAGGGATTCAGCTCCCATCTGGTGTTTCGCATCAGTATCCTCGCTTTCTCATCTCTCTGCCGCCCGCGGGCGGCTCCTTTTTACCCCAGCAGCGCTGCGCCGATCGTCCGCAGCTGCGCGCCGTCCGGCGCAACGGTCATGATGCGCGTGCCGCGCGTGAGGAGCCAGGCAGCCAGCTTCGTACTGTCCCGCGTGTCGTAAAGCTGCCATGCGCGGCGAGGTGGCGCGCAATGCCGGTACGGCCGCAGCAGGAATAGAAATCCCACTCATATTTTACCTTGCTCACAGGATGCTTCCTCCCCTCAGCAGCTTCTGATAATCACGCACCTGCATTTGCAGGCGCTCCACCTCGTTTTGCAGCAGCGTCTCGCCCGCGGGCGTGAGCCTGTAGCTGCGGCGGCGGCCCTCCGCGCGCGTCTCCACGATGTAGCCCGCCGCGGCGAACTGCTCGAGCAGGTTATAGAGCGTGCCCGGCCCCACCGCCACGCGCCTGTCCGTCAGCGCGTTTACGCGCGCCATCACATCCATGCCGCAGCACTCGTCGCGCAGAGCAAGCAGGACATAAAACATCTGCTCGGTCAAGGTGCCGAATTTTTCCCGCGCCATTGTGCCGCCCCCTTTATATCGATATTCGATAATCTTGAGCTCAGTATAATATCGATATTCGATATTGTCAACTCCAATTTCCCGCTTTCTGCCGCAAAGGAAAATATCCATCCTCCCTGCACAAAGAAAGATGGATATTTTTGTTCTGTTTTACCTGCACAGATAGGAAAACCAGCCCTCGCTGCTGCGCGCTTCCTCAATGCGCCAGCCCGCCTCGACAAGCCTTTCGCGCACTTCCTCCGCGCGGTCGTCGATGATGCCGGAGCAGAGGAACATGCCGCCCTTTTTCAGCAGCCGTCCCACCTGCGGCGCAAGTGCGATGATCACATCCGCCACGATGTTCGCCACGATCACATCGTAGTCGCCGCCAAATTCCTTTTGCAGCCCCCTGTCGCTCAGCACGTCGCCCGCGCGCACGGTATAATGCTCTTTGCCGATCCCGTTGAGCGCGGCATTCTCATAGGCGACGCCTACGCATTTATCGTCAATGTCGCAGGCGAAGGCGTCCTTCGCGCCCAGCAGCAGCGCCGCGATGGACAGAATGCCGCTGCCGCAGCCAAGGTCGAGTACCTTTTCACCGCCGCGGATATGCTTTTCCAGCGCCGTGAGGCACAGGCGCGTGGTCGCGTGGCTGCCGGTGCCGAAGGTCAGCCCCGGGTTCAGGATGAGCTTCACGCGCCCATCATCCTTTGCTTCCTCCCATTCCGGCACGACCAGCAGCCGCTCGCCGATCTCCATAGGCTTGTAGAACTGCTTCCAGTTGTTCTCCCAGTCTGCATCCTCCACATTTTCCATGCTGAGAATGAGCGGCGCGTACTCCGGATGCTGTTTTTTGAAAACCGACAGACCGATGCGCAGCTGCGCAAGGGTGTTATAGCCCTCGGCGCTGTCCTCCAAGTAGAAGGTGATGCGGCTCTTGCCGTGCATCTGCTCTAACAAATCCTCGTCCACATAGTCCCAGTACTGGCGGTTGTTTTCAAGGAAATCTCTGAAGTCGCCCTCCTCGTCGATCATCAGGCTGTCAATGCCGTATTGGCTCAAAAGCTCCGTAGCAGGCTCGATCCCCGCAGGCAGCGTGTCGAGATGCAGCTCCAGCCATTTCATCGCTCAGTCCCCACAAAGAACAGGCCCAGCGTGCCGCAGCCGGTGTGCGCGCCGATGACGGGGCCGATGAAGTCGTCGCGCACGTCGGTCACGCCGAAGCGCTCCTTGAGCAGCTCCTTGACATAGGCGACCGAGTCGGGGCAGTTGGCATGGCAGATGAGCATGGGCTGGTTCTTGTCCGGCTCCACGCCGATCTCCGCCACCTTGTCCACCAGCGCCCGCAGCGCCGCCTTGGTACCGCGCGCCTTGCTCACGGGAGTCAGGCGGCCTTCGCTGTCGGTGTGCATGACAGGCTTGATGCCGAGCACCGTACCGGCCAGCGCCGCCGCCGCGCTCACGCGCCCGCCGCGCTTGAGGTGGTTGAGGTCATCCACGATGAACCAGTGGCACTGGCTCTGGATGATCGAACGCACGTAGTCCGCCAGCGCCTCGATGTCAAGCCCCTTCTCGCGGCGCTCGCGCACCGTGCGGTAGAGCAGCATTCCCTGCCCGCGCGAAGCGCACAGCGAATCGATCACAATGATCTTCGCCTCAGGGTGCTCGGCGCGCAGGTCGTTCGCCGCGATGCACGCGGACTGGTAGGTCGTGGAAAGGGCGCTGGAAAAGCAGATGCACAGAATGTCCTTGCCCGCGTCCAGCGCCTCGCCCATCGCGTCGGTAAACTGGCCAACGTTGACCGCGGCGGTGGTGCAGCTCTCCCCCGCGGCGATCTTCGCAAAAAATTCCTCGGGCGTCATGTCCGCATGATCGGGCGTATTCAAAAGCGTCTTGCCCTCGATCGTGAACGAGAGCGGCAGCACCGTCAGTCCAAGCTCCTCGACCTCCTGCTGGTTCAGGTCGCAGCAGCTGTCCGTCATGATAATGTAATCGCGCATATCAGTTCTCCTTTCGGGGATGGATTTCTTCATTTTCGGATTTGAGGTCTTATATTATACCAGATATCCCCGGAATGTGTAAAGACTCTGTGAATTATTTCCCCACGCAGAAGCGCTCGAAGATGCGCGCGACCATGTCCTCGCGCGCCGTGCGCCCCGTCAGCTCGCCGAGCGCGGCCTGTGCCTGCTCCGTCTCCGTCAGCACCACGTCCGGCGTCATGCCTCGCGCAAGCGCGTCCTTTGCCGCGCGCACGTTCCCGAGCGCGCGGCGGATGGCGTCGGCCTGTCGGGCGTTCGTCACGAGCGCCGCGCCGCCCTTCGGCGCGGGATAAAGCTTCCGGATCGCCGCTTCGAGCGCATCGAAGCCCTCATGCGTCACGTTTGAGAGCGAAATGACCGCCTCCGGCGCGCGCCAGCCCTCGTCAGGAACGATGCCTGTCAGACCGCCGCCAAGGTCGGACTTGGTCAAAAGCAGCAGCCACGGCTTGCCGCTTTTCGCGGCAAGCGCGAGCGGCGCGAGCATTTCCTCCGCCTGCTCCGGCGGCGGCAGTCCTGCGCTGCCATCCAGCAGCGCGAGGATCAGCTCCGCGTCCTCAACCGCTTTTTTCGCCCGCTCCACGCCGAGCCGCTCGATGGGGTCGTCCGTTGCGCGGATGCCCGCCGTGTCGATGAGCCGCAGCAGCACGCCGCCGACTGCCGCCTTTTCCTCCACGGTGTCGCGCGTCGTGCCCGCAATATCGGTGACAATGGCGCGCTCAAAGCCGGCGAGCGCGTTCAAAAGCGAGCTTTTCCCCGCGTTCGGCGCGCCGACAATGGCGGTCGCGATGCCGTTTTTCAGCACCCTGCCGCGTGCAAACGTCCCCAGCAGGTCCGCGAGCGCCTGCTCGCAGTCTGTCAGCGTGCGCGCCGTCTCCTCGCGCGAGAGGTCCTCGATGTCCTCGTCGGGGTAATCGACCACGGCGTAAAAGCGGCTGGAAATGTCGAGCAGCCTGTCGTAAACATCTTCGACCGGACGGCGCAGCGCGCCGGAGAGCTGGGCGGCGGCGTTTCGCGCCGCCTCGGCGGTCTCGGCGTCGATGAGGTCGATGACGGCCTCCGCCTCGGTGAGGTCGAGCCTGCCGTTCAGAAACGCCCGCTGCGTGAATTCACCGGGCTTTGCCTGCCGCGCGCCCGCGGCAAACGCCGCGCGCAGCACCTCGCTCAGCACGACCGGCGAGCCGTGGCAGTGGAGCTCGGCGCTCTCCTCGCCCGTGTAGCTGTGGGCGGCGGAAAAGCAGACGGCCATGCCGCGGTCGAGCAGCGAGCCGTTTTCGTCGCACACATCGCCGTAGATCATGCGCCGGTACGGCAGATCGCAGACCGCCGCGCCGCTTGCGGGCGCGAACAGCGCCGCGAGCACGCGCCGCGTCTCTGCGCCGCTCAGGCGCACGATGCCGATGGCCGACGGGCTCTGCGCCGTGGCGATGGCAGCAATGGTTTCCATGACCGTTTTCCTCGCTTTTTACGTAATTTTGCCCAAAGTATACCACAAAGACGGAAATTTGAAAAGGGGCGCGGCCATGGCCGCGCCCCACTTTTCCTGTTCCGTGAATCGGCAACTATAGAACCATCAATAATGTCCCTGCGCCGATCAGAGCACAGCCCAGAAGAGATTTTGCCGTAAACTGCTCATGCAGGAAAACAAACGCCATCACCAACGTGATCACGACGCTCAGCTTATCTATCGGCACAACCTTAGATGCCTCTCCAATTTGCAGCGCTCGATAGTAGCACAGCCAGGAGGCTCCTGTCGCCAGGCCCGAAAGGATCAAAAACAGCCAGCTTCTTTTGCTGATCTCTGTGATCCCCCCTTGCGTATTGGTAAGAAAAACCATTCCCCACGCCATGACAAGAACGACCGCAGTCCGAATAGCCGTTGCAAGATTCGAGTTGACCCCGTCAATGCCCACCTTTGCCAATATTGATGTGAGTGATGCAAATACCGCAGACAACAGCGCAAATGTAAACCACATAATATTCGCCTCCATAACAGTCCGATCGCATTGCCTTTATGATATCACATTTCTCTTCTCTGCACAAGTGCAGGGAAAGGGCACTGACCGCCGGTAGCAGTCAACGCCCTTTCCCTTTAAATTTCGGTTACCTGATTACTGCTGCTCCTTGGCGGCGGCCTGCTGGGCTTCGATCTCGATGAGGGCGTCCTTGCGGGAGAGGTTCCAGCGGCCCTTCTCGTCGATCTCCATGAACTTGACCCAGATCATATCGCCGACGGTGACCACGTCCTCGACCTTCTCCACGCGCTTCTTATCGAGCTTGGAGATGTGGACGAGGCCATCCTTGCCCGGGGCGATCTCGACGAACGCGCCGAACTGCATCAGGCGCAC
>DHMW01000023.1 GCA_002405995.1 Oscillospiraceae bacterium UBA4632 | reverse complement strand
CAGCTCTGGCAGACGAACAACGATGTGCTGGCGACGAAGTGGGTTCTGGTCAATATTGCGATCTCCGCCGCGGTGCTGTTGAGCGTCAATATGCTCGAGCGGCGCGACTTCCTCCCGGATGCGGGCAGGGCGAGGGGGACGGGAAAATGAGCCTGTTTGTTGATATTGAAAAAAAGCTCGGCGCGTTCCATCTGCGCTCGCAGTTTGAAGCGCCGGATGAAACGATGGCGCTGCTCGGCGCGTCCGGCTGCGGCAAAAGCATGACGCTCAAGTGCATTGCGGGCATCGTGACACCCGACCGCGGAC
Organism: Oscillospiraceae bacterium UBA4632; assembly: GCA_002405995.1. Taxonomy (GTDB): domain Bacteria; phylum Bacillota; class Clostridia; order Oscillospirales; family Oscillospiraceae; genus Hominicoprocola. The sequence continues at coordinate 11,882 of DHMW01000023.1, read as the reverse complement.
GCATCGTGCTGAATGGCCGTGTGCTGTTCGACAGTGAAAAGAAGATCGACCTCACGCCGCAGCAGCGCAGGGTCGGCTATCTCTTTCAGCAGTACGCGCTCTTTCCGAATATGACGGTGGAGCAGAACCTCCTGTGCGGCATCCGCGAGGGAGGGCGCGCGGAAAAGCGTGCGCTGGCCACGGAAAAGATCCGGATGTTCCGTCTGGAGGGGCTGGAGAAAAAGCGTCCCGCGCAGCTCTCCGGCGGGCAGCAGCAGCGCGTGGCGCTCGCGCGCATCCTGTGCTCCGAGCCGCAGGCCATCCTGCTCGACGAGCCGCTCTCCGCGCTGGACAGCTATCTCAGGTGGAGCCTTGAGCTGGAGCTCTCCGACCTGCTCGCGCCCTTTCACGGCCCGATCCTCTGGGTCAGCCACGACCTGGGGGAATGCCGCCGCAACTGCCGCAGCGTCTGCGTGATGGAGGACGGCGTCTCCTCCCCGGTAACGGATATGGGATCGCTGCTCCGCCGCCCCGGCAGCGTGAGTGCCGCAAAGCTGGCCGGCTGCCGCAATTTCCTGCCGGCGCGCCGCTGTGAGGGCGGCGTCCGCCTTGACGGCTGGGGGATCATCCTGCCGCTGCACACGCAGTGCGAGCGAGTCACCGTTGCCGCGCCCGACGGCGCAGTGACCGCGGAGGGCGGTATTCATCCGGCGCGCGTCAGCCGCGTCATTCATGATCTGGGCGCCACGGCAGCCATGCTGCGCGCACCGGGCGCAGCCGGCGCGCCCACCCTGCGGGTCGTCCTCCCGGAGGGCGTCCGCGCGGCAGAAGGGGATACGCTTTTCTTCTCGTTCCTTGCGGATCGGTGCTGGCTGCTGGAGGAGTGACCGCCTCCCCGCCGCCCTTCCCGTGCGCGCAGCCAGACCCGCCCGCAAAACGGGCGGGCCTGTACAAGCCCTATCCGGGCTTCGGACTGCAATTTCAGCGTCTCGGGGGTCCCGCACCGCGGGACCTCTCCGTACGGACCGCCGGCGTTTGCGCCGGCGGTCCTTTAATCTTGTAATATCTCCCGCCAGATCCATAGTACATGGGTGAGGCAGGAAAGGACGGTGATAGCATTGGACGACAGCAAAATCATTGATTTGTTCTGTGCGCGCTCCGAGCAGGCGATCGTGGAGCTATCGGCAAAATACGGCTCTGCTTGCAGCAGGGTCGCCAGGAATATCTTGAATAATCCATACGACGCGGAAGAATGTGTCAATGACGCGTATTTGGGTGCATGGAATACGATACCGCCTCAAAATCCCGATCCGCTGCTGACCTACATCTGCCGGATCGTTCGCAACCTATCGATCATGAAGTACCACGCCAACACGGCCATCAAGCGAAACAGCTTTTACGATGCTGCATTGGATGAATTGGAGGACTGTCTTGCTTCTTCTGAAACGGTCGAGGACAAGCTGACCGCCAAAGAACTTTCAGCCGCTCTTGACCGGTTTCTTGATACACTCGACAAAGAAAACAGAGTGATGTTTGTCCGCCGGTACTGGTACTCCGATCCGATCTCAGAGATCGCTGAGAGACTGCACATGAGCAAAAACAATGTATCTGTTCGCCTTTCCAGAACGCGGGAAAGATTAAAAAAATATCTGAAGAAAGAAGGTCTCATTTTATGACTCGCCAGGAGATTTCCGATGGTGTTGGAAATATCGGCACACGGCATATTCAGGAGGCGGCAAATTATCGGGCTGCGGGAAAAAAGGTCACCTTTTTCAAAAAGCCTTTTGGCAGATCAGTGATCGCGGCTGTTCTCGCGCTGTGCATCCTCGCCGGCGGCATTGGTATTTTCTCTCCCCTGAGCGGTATGGCTGTAACGGCCTATGCTCACGGGACAGAGGAGGAAATCACGCAGGCCGGCGCCGTCATCAACACCGGCACGATCAGCGACAACGGCGAAATGACAGGGCATCCGCTGATGTTTTATCTTTCTGGGAAAGACATTTCTACTGTCCGTTTTTCCTGCAAAAACCAGCAGATCAATTTTATGGACTGGACGGAAAAGCGGGATGAATTCGGCCTTGCTCAAAACTTTACCGTTTCCTACGGCGAGGACGAAAGCGAGTACTATTATCTCCTGATCGACTGGGTCCCAAATGCCACGATCCGGGAGCTGACCGACAATGCAGGCAGCACGATCGCTTCCTTGCCGCAGGAGCTTCGGGAGGATGTCATCGTGATGGAAATCATTTTTGAAAACGGAAAGTCCTTGACAAAAGCAATTACCGTTTCTCTCCTGAACGACGGAACGTTCTTTGCGTCCTTTGATGATTATGAAATCACCTCGGAGGACAGCTTCATTGACCGTCCCGACAGCGAAAGCATCCCCCGCAATATCCTGTATTCCCAGTGAAACGGCGGGCAGCCGGCCTGGGCCTTGCTCCGGCGCAATTCTCCATCCAGGCCTCCGGCCAGGCTCCCGCCGCGCAGGCTTTCGCCCGCACGCGGTCGATGCCCGCATTTTCCGCGATCGCCTTTTCCGGTTTTTCCCTGGCTTCCTCCCGCGCCCTGCCGCTCACAGGGCCTCGCCGCCGAGAAAGACCGCGCAGCGGGCAAGGGTGTCGTCGCAGAGGATGAAGTCTGCGAGCCTGCCGCTGCCGATAGAGCCGATCTCGTCCGCGCGGCCGATCTCGCGCGCGGGGATCAGCGTTGCCGCCAGAATAGCCTGCTCGCGGGGAACGCCGAAGGCGACGGCGTTTTTCATGCAGTCATAGAGGTTTGCGGCGCTGCCGGCGATGGTGCCGTCCGCGAGCCGCGCCACGCCGCCGGACAGAAATACCTCCTGCCCGCCGAGCAGGTACCGCCCGTCCGGCATGCCGCAGCAGCGCAGCGCGTCGGAGATCAGGCAGATGCGCCCGGGAAACAGCCGGAACGCCATGCGCACGGCGCTGGGGTGGACATGGTGTCCGTCGCAGATGAGCTCGGCGGCGACGCTCTCCCGCTCCGAAGCCGCGCCGATAGGCCCGGGCTCACGGTGACGGATAGGGGGCATCGCGTTATAGAGGTGCGTCAGATGCGTCGCGCCCGCGTCAAAAACGGCGGCAGCCTCCTCATACGATGCATCCGTGTGCGCGGCAGAGACGCGGCATTTCTGCGCGGCGCGGCGCGTGAAATCGACCGCGCCCGCAAGCTCGGGCGCGATATCCACGATGCGCAGCAGCCCCTCCGCCACGTCATAAAGGCGCGCAAAGGCGTCATAATCGGGCAGGCGCAGATACTCTGCGTTCTGAGCGCCCTTTTTCTTTTCGGAAAGGAACGGGCCCTCCATATGGATGCCCATCAGGCGCGCGCAGCCCGCGGGCGGTTCGCGGTGCATCTGCACCGCCGTGCGGAAGGCTGTTTCCAGCACGCCATAGGGCAGCGTCATCGAAGCGGGCGCAAAGCCCGTCACGCCGTTTTGCGCAAGACAGCGCGCCATTTTTGTAAGGCCGGCAAGGTCGCCGTCGGAAAAGTCCGCGCCGCAGCAGCCGTGCGTGTGGATGTCCACAAGGCCGGGGATAACGGCCGCGCCGCCCAGATCGGTACGCGGCTCACCCGGAAGGGGAGGCTCCAGCACGCGGGCAAAGCGCCCGTTTTCCACGGAAAAGCCGCCGCGGACAAACCGTCCGTCCACAAAAAGCAAACCGTTTTCAAACCGCATCGTCACACCTCCGGCAGGCCGGCCCGCGCGGCGGTCTCCGTCTTGAAAATTTCCGGATGCAGCATCGTGATCCTCTCCTTTGTGATGAGTCAAAAAGCGCAGCGTCCGCGCCATTGAGCCGATATCCGGCGGCGCGCCTGATGCAGAAGCAGGAAACGGCGCGACCGAAGCCACGCCGTTTCCGGAAAGCGCGATATTGCCCCATTATTTTCTTATGCCCTCGCTCTCTCATGCGGGGGGCGCTTCTTTTTCCCGCTCAATACTGCCGCACCACGGCGACGACGCGGCCTAAGATCGTGCACTCGCGGCCGTCAATGGGCTGATAGTCCGGATTCGCGGGCAGCAGCCAGACCTCGCTGCCCTTGCGCTTGAGCGTCTTGACCGTCGCCTCGTCGCCCAGCAGCGCGACCACGATCTGCCCGTTCTGCGCAATGCTCTGGCGGTGGACGACGACCAGATCGTCCGGCAGGATGCCGACGCCGAGCATCGACTCCCCGCGCACGCGCAGGGCGAAATACTCGTCATCGTGCCCGCCGGTGTCGAACGTCAGGTAGTCTTCGATGCACTCCTGCGCCAAAATCGGGTTACCGGCGGCGACATTGCCGAGGATCGGCACCTGACGGCGGTGCGAGGCAAGATCGTCGGCCTCGACGGGCTGCGGCGCAACGGGAACGGCCTGCGGCTGCTTTTTGAGCGTGATGGCGCGGCCCTTGCCCGCGCCTCTTTTCGATGAGGCCCATCTCCTGTAAGGTGCTTGATGTGGAAATGGACCGTGGAGGGCGACTTGAGCCCCAGCGCCTCGCCGATCTTCACGCACGGAGGGGGCATAGCCGTGTTCGGGCGATGCTCTCGGCAATGTAATCGTATACGCGCTGCTGCATTCTGGACAGTTTTTCCATTCTGATGCGCCCCTTCCCGTATTTTTCCTACCCATCATATCACATTTTTCCAAAAATGCAACATCTGTTTCATGTTTTATGTAAAATTCTTTTTTCCTGACCGGCAAGCGGGAAAGTTTTTTCAATTCTTTTGCGCAAAGGGGTTGACAAATGCCTTTGCGTGTATTATTGTACTAATCACCTAATACAGTGATACGCAAGGAGGATCACCATGGAATGGAACTTCCGCAGTGATCAGCCGATCTACTCCCAGCTGATGCAGCAGCTGAGCGAGGGCATCATCTCCGGCATCTTCGCCCCCGGCGAGAAGCTGCCCTCGGTCCGCGAGTTCGCCGTGGAGGCGGGTGTCAATCCCAACACCGTGCAGCGCGCGCTCGCCGAACTCGAGCGCGAGGGGCTGGTGTTTTCCCAGCGCACGGCAGGTCGGTTCGTCACGGAAAACGAAAACATGATCACAAACGCCAAGCTTCGCCTGGCGGATGAACGGGTGGAGGAATTCCTCCGCTCGATGAAAAAGCTCGGCTGCGGGAAGGAAGAGGTCCTCTCCCTGATCGCACAGGCAAAGGAGGAAGAGAAATGAGTATTTTGGAATGTAGGGCGCTGACGAAAAGCTACGGCGCAAAGACGGCGCTCGACGCGGTCGATCTCACGATCGAGCCGGGGCGCATCGTGGGGCTGCTGGGCCCCAACGGCAGCGGCAAGACGACGCTCATCAAGCTTGCCAACGGACTGCTGACGCCGACGTCGGGCGAGCTTCTGATCGACGGCAAAAAGCCCTCGCGCGCAACGAAGGCGATCGTCTCGTACCTGCCCGACCGCGACTCGCTGCCCGGCTGGATGACCATCGCGCAGGCGCTCGACTATTACGAGGACTTTTACGCCGACTTCCGCCGCGGCGCGGCGGAGGCGATGCTGCTGAACCTGGGGCTTGACCGCGCGCAGAAGATCAAGACGCTCTCCAAGGGCATGCGCGAGAAGGTGCAGCTCATCCTCACGATGAGCCGGGAGGCAAGGCTGTACCTGCTCGACGAGCCGATCGGCGGNNCGCGCAGACCGTCGATTACTACGCAGACTTCTACGCCGACTTCCGCCGCGACGCGGCGCAGGAGATGATCGCCCGCCTCGGCCTCGATGTCTCGGCGCGCGTCAAAACGCTCTCCAAGGGCACGCGCGAAAAGCTCCAGCTCATTCTTGTCATGTCCCGCGCGGCGAAGCTGTATCTGCTCGACGAGCCGATCGGCGGCGTCGATCCCGCCACGCGCGACTACATCCTGCGCACGATCATCAGCAACTACAACGAGGACGCGGCGGTGGTCATCTCTACGCACCTCATCGCCGACGTCGAGCCGGTGCTCGACGAGGTCGTGTTCCTGCGCGAGGGCAAGGTCATGCTCCACGAGAGCGTTGAAGCTATCCGCGACGAAAAGGGCAAGAGCGTTGACGAGCTCTTCCGGGAGGTATTCAGATGTTAACTAAGCTTATCAGGCATGAATTCCGCGCAACGAGCCGCGTCATGTGGCCCGTGTTCCTTGGAATGCTGGCGCTGACGCTGCTGATGCGCCTTTCCCTGCCGCTGCTCAACAACGGCGGCGTCCACTGGCTTTTACAGCTCGTCGGCGTGCTGCTGGTCATCGGCTTCGTGCTCGGCCTCCTCGCGCTGGCGTTTGCGCCGCTGGTGCTCTCCGCCTGCCGCTGGCGCGACCACGTGCTCAAGGACGAGGGCTACCTCACGCTGACGCTCCCTGTGAGCATCCATCAGCTGCTCGCCTCCAAGCTCATCGTCGCCGCCGTGTGGTACGCCGCGGCGTTCGTCATCGGGCTGCTTGCGCTTCTGGTCGCCGTCTCCGGTTGGAGTTCCTTCCAGTACATCCCAGCCTTTTTCAGCGATTTCTTCACCGTATTCTTCCGGATGGACGCCGCGCTGCGCGGCCACACGCTGCTCATCCTGCTTGAGCTGCTGGGCAACTTCGTCTTTGCCGTTTCCGCCGCGTCGCTCGTGGTGTACGCCGCCTACTCCATCGGCTACAGCTTCAATAAGCACAAGGAGCTCTGGACGGTCATCCTGATCCTCGTGTTCTTTGAGCTTGCGCAGTTCACCGCCATCGCCATGATCGGCGCGTTCATCAACGCCAACCCCAATACCTGGATCGCGCTGGACGCCGTCAACGTGCCCAAGGGCATCGAGCTGCTGCTCCTGTGGGGGATGGCCGGCGAGCTTATCTTCTGCGCGGCGGGCTACGCCGTGACGTGGTACTTCACCACAAAAAAACTGAATCTCGAGTGACGCATCTTCGAAAAAGCAGCCGCGTAAAAACGCCGTTCGTTTTTCCGGCTGCTTTTCTGCGCCCTTTTTCAGAAAAAAATAAGAAAAATCATCCGATTATGTTAACCGTTGCCTGCTAAGCTTTCCCTTGCAGGCGGCAAGTCGGAAAGGAGCCATCCCATGACCATTCTTGATGTCCACGGTCTCAGCAAGACCTATACCACGCGCTTTGGCACCAGCAGGGTCCAGGCGCTGAAAAATGTTGCTTTCACTGTTGAGAGCGGCGAATACGTTGCCATCATGGGCGAGAGCGGCAGCGGCAAGACAACGCTATTGAACATCCTCGCCGCGCTCGACAAGCCGAGCGGCGGCACGGTGCTGCTCGGCGGCAAGAACCTCTCGGAGATCCCCGATGAGACTGCCGCAGCCTTCCGCCGCGACAATCTGGGCTTTGTCTTTCAGGACTTCAGCCTGCTCGACACCTTCTCGCTTGAAGACAACATCTGCCTGCCGCTCGTGCTGGCGAACCGCCCCCGCGCCGAGATGCGTGACCGGCTTGCACCGCTTGCCGGACAGCTCGGCATTGCGGAGCTGCTGAAAAAATACCCCTATGAGGTCTCCGGCGGACAGAAGCAGCGCGCCGCCGTCGCCCGCGCGCTCATCACCCGCCCGCAGATCCTGCTGGCCGATGAGCCGACCGGCGCGTTGGACTCCCGCTCAACAGAGGAGCTGCTGAAGCTCTTCGGCGCGATCAACCGCGCAGGGCAGACCGTTGTGATGGTCACGCACTCCGTGCGCGCGGCCAGCTGCGCTTCGCGCGTGCTCTTTCTGCGCGACGGCGAGATCTCGCTTGAGCTGAAACGCGGCAGGGACAGCGACGCGCAATTCTACCAGCGCATCGCCGATATGCTCACGCAGCAGCAGACGGGAGGCGAGTGCGCATGAAGCCCGCCTTCTACCCCCGCCTTGCGTGGATGGGACTGAAAAAGAACGCAAGGCTCTATGTACCTTACCTTCTCTCCTGCGCATTTATGGCGGCGATGCTGTATGTTATTGCCGGTCTCGCCTCCACGCCCTCGCTCTACGTGGTCAACGGCAAGCCGAACGGCTCCGGCACCTCTGCCGTTGAGATGGTAATGCAGCTCGGCTCATTTGTCGTCTCGGTGTTCACAGCGCTGTTTCTTTTTTACACGAACAGCTTTCTGCTGCGGCGGCGCAAGAAGGAGTTCGGCCTTTACAGCGTGCTTGGCATGGATCGCGGCGCGCTTGGCTCCGTCCTTTTCTGGGAAACGCTGATGGCCGCAGCCTTTACGCTCATCGCCGGACTCGGTCTCGGCGTACTGCTGAGCTTCGTGTCGCAAACCGCGCTGCTGCGTCTGCTGGGGCTTCCCGCCGCCGCATTTTCGGTGAGCTTCGCCGCCGTGAAGCTATGCGCCGTCACGTTCACCGTTATTTTTGCGCTGCTGTATCTGCGCGGCGTACTGTCGCTCCGCCACGCGCAGGGCGCGGCGCTCTTAAAGAGCGAAAGCGTCGGTGAAAAGCCGCCGAAGTCGAAGTGGCTGCTCGTGCTTCCCGGCCTTGCGCTGCTGCTGGGCGCGTATTTCATCGCCGCCACCATCAAGGATCCCGTGCAGGCGATGCTGCTGTTTTTCGTCGCGGTCATCATGGTCATTCTGGCGACGTATCTGCTCTTCATCTCTGGCAGCGTGACGCTCTGCCGCACGCTGCAAAAGGATGAAAAATTCTATTACAGAAAGCGCAACTTCGTCTCCCTCTCGTCTCTCACCTACCGCATGAAGCGCAACGGCGCGGGCCTTGCCTCCATCTGCATCCTCTCCACGATGGTGCTGGTGATGGTAGCCTCCACCGCAAGTCTCTACTTCGGCGCAGACGATGCGATCAGTGCTCTCGCCGTTCAGAACCACTGGCAGGCCGGCGAAATGGCGGAGATCCGCGCGGAGTTCTTCTCGCTCTACGGCAGTCTTTTCTTCCTTGGCATTTTACTCAGCGCGCTGTTCCTCTTTGCAACGCTGCTGATGCTCTACTACAAGCAGGTGGTCGAGGGCTACGAGGACGCCGCGCGCTTTGCCATCATGCAGCGCGTGGGCATGACGAAGCGAGACATCCGCGAGAGCGTGAACGCCCAGATGCTGCTCATCTTTCTGCTGCCGCTTGGCGCAGCGGCGCTGCATCTCGGCTTTGCCCAGCCGATGGTCTGGCAGATCCTACAGCTGTTCGGCATCCAGAACCTCACGCTGTTCCTCGGCGTGACGGCGGCGGCGCTGCTCGTCTTCGCCGCGCTCTACTGCGCGATGTACCGCCTGACCTCAAACGCATACTTCCATATCGTCAGCACGCAAAATGCGTAAAAACGCCATACACGATCAAAGAACGGAGGATGAACAATGAAAAAACTGCTTCTTTTCCTGCTGCTCCCGCTCTGCGCGCTGCTCTATGCGCTCGCCGCGGAAAAGCACAGCATGAAATGCTGAACAGAGGGGAACGGTCCCGCGGCCGTTCCCCTTTTTTCGCGCGGCAGGCCGCGGACTGTGTCGTTTCTGTAACTTTTGCCGTCGCACCCTTGTTTTCGCCGCAGTTTTTCGGTATACTATCCAGCAACAGCATTTCAGAAAGGAAATATGAGAATGGATATCAAATTCTCCGGTTCGGATGAGAACGGTTTTCATTTTGATCCGAACGGCACGCCCCGCCCCAAGCGCGAGCGCAAGCCCCGCAAATCCATCGGCAGCAAGGGCGGCCGCATCGCCGTCAACCTGCTTGTCACGCTGCTCGTCGGCGCGGTCTTTTTCTATGTGCAGCTGCCCGCCATCAACCTGCACGCCGAGGAGTTTTACGGCTTCGTGCTGCTGCTGTGCATCACCTACTGCGTGTGCGCACTGCTGACCTCCGGCTTTCAGGGCACGGGCGCAAAGGGCTACTTCACGTTCGTCAAAAAGCAGTGCACCGTGCCGTTTTTTGTTGCGGCGGCGCTCATTGTCACGGCGCTCGTCGGCGCGCTGGCGTCGTGGGTCGTGCTGCGGGCGAACGCCTATCAGGCGCTGCTGCCGATCGACAGCGGCAGCTTTGCAAGCGAGATCGAGGAGGTCTCGTATGACCGCATCCCGATGCTCGACCGCGACAGCGCCGAAAAGCTCGGCGACCGCAAGCTCGGCGAGCTGGCGGACATGGTCTCGCAGTTCGAGGTCGCCGAAAACTACACGCAGATCAACTACCGCGGCCGCCCCGTGCGCGTCACGCCGCTGCGCTACGGCGACATCATCAAGTGGTTCAACAACCGCTCGGAGGGGCTGCCCGCCTACCTCGTCATCGACATGGTGACGCAGAGCGTCGAGGTCGTGCGGCTGGACGACGGCATGAAGTACACGACCGCCGAGCATTTCTCCCGCAACCTCTACCGCCACCTGCGCTTCCAGTACCCCACCTATATGTTTGAAGAGCCGGTGTTCGAGATCGACGAGGACGGCACGCCCTACTGGGTCTGCGCCAAGAAGGAAAAGACCATCGGGCTCTTCGGAGGCACGGACAATCACGGCGCGGTGCTCGTCAACGCCATCACGGGCGAGAGCGAATACTATGAAGAACCGCCCGCATGGGTCGATCACGTCTACTCCGCCGAGCTGATCATCGAGCAGTACGACTACTACGGCATGTATCACAACGGATTTCTCAACTCCATCTTCGGTCAGCGTGATGTGACGGTCACGACCGACGGCTACAACTACCTTGCCGAGGGCGACGACGTCTACCTCTACACGGGCGTGACGAGCGTGGGCGGCGACGAGAGCAACATCGGCTTCCTGCTCTCCAACCAGCGCACGAAGGAAACAAAGTACTATCCCTGCGCGGGCGCGACGGAGTACAGCGCCATGGACAGCGCCGAGGGTCAGGTGCAGAACCTGCGGTATAACGCGACGTTCCCGCTGCTGCTGAACATCGCCGAGCAGCCGACCTACTTCATGGCGCTCAAGGACGCGAGCGAGCTCGTCAAGATGTACGCGATGGTCAACGTCAACCAGTACCAGATCGTCGCTACGGGCGCAACGGTCGCCGACTGCGAGGCGAATTACCGCCAGATGCTGCTCAAAAATAACCTCATCTCGAACGATCAGAGTGAGATCGATGTCACACCGAGCGACTATGCGAGCGTCGAGGGCACGATCGCTGAGATCCGCACGGCGGTCGTCAGCGGCAACAGCATCTACTTCCTGCGCTTTGAGGGCGAGAGCGCCTTCTCCGTGCGCATGAGCGCGGCAGAGGTCGCATACGCGCCGCTTCTGAATGTCGGCGACCACGTGTGCGTCTATTTCCACGACGGCTACGTCACGGAAAACTGGATCGAAGCGTCCGACGTTGAACTGCTGGACGGCAGCGTCCAGAGCGCGCCGCCCGCGGATACAGACGTTTCCATTGAGGACAGCACCGATCCCGCCGAAAGCAGCCAGGAAACGCCGTAAGGCGGCGGCAGCGTGCTTTCTATTACAAATTTTGATAGGGGCGGAAACGCCCCTATCTCTTTTTGGAATGGATTGCATCAAAATGCAGGATTACCCCCAGTTTTTGCGCCGAAGCGTGCAGATATGAAGGATGGCTTGCATCGTTTTAATAAGCTTTATCAAAAAAACGAAACTTTTTTGTTGGCATTTCTGCCGTTTGCACAAAAAGGAAATATGAATTTCTTACACAGCGCCAGTGTCGTTTTACTTGAGAATTTTTTCCTTTGGTGATAAACTCATAGACAAGATGGCTGAACCATCAGGCCCTGTTTTTCAGGGTAATTTTAGAGGAGGCTACTTATCATGAATGCTTACATTGAGAGAGTTCTTGCCGAGACCAAGGCCAAGAACGCGAATGAGCCCGAATTCCTGCAGACCGTCGAAGAAGTCCTGACTTCCCTCGAGCCGGTCATCGACGCCCACCCCGAGTACGAGAAGGCCTGCCTGCTTGAGCGCATGGTCGAGCCCGAGCGCACCATCGAGTTCCGCGTCGTTTGGATGGACGACAACCTCCAGTATCATGTCAACCG
>DHMW01000084.1 GCA_002405995.1 Oscillospiraceae bacterium UBA4632 | reverse complement strand
GCGTTCTGCTCCGCTTTCAGCGCGTCCGCGATCTGCCGGACAGAGAAAAGCTCATCCGGATGCCGCCCCAAAAAGGCAAGCAGGATCCGGCGCTGCTTTGCGTTGTGACCAGGCATAAGGCGCCTCCAATCTGCGAACCATTCGCAGATAGTATAGCGCAGATTTTCTTCTTGTCAAGTTAATTTGAAAATCGTTTTCAATTTGCAGAGCCTCCTGATTTTGCTCAAACTTTGCAGGGCACTGCTGGCGGCTCCACCGCCACGACGCAGCTGCCGGCGTATTCCGGCAGCTGCATTGCCCTGCTGACGGTCTTCATGCCGCAGCCGCTGTTCAGTCCGCAGTGGAATTGAACGGTTCCAGATCGGCACGATTTTTCCACTCGTCCGTAACGCCTGCATCGCGCAGCAGCTTTGTCACAGCTTCATCCAAAGCGGCGACCCGGACGCTGTCTGCTGCCTGCAAATCAAAGCCGCCGTCACCCGCATCCTCCAAAACGCCTGCATTCTTACAAGTGCGCCAATCGTGCCGCTTTCTCGAAACCGGCCCGCTGTTTCCGCCGTTGACGGCGCTTTGCCAGCTTCCGCTTCGCGCAAAGTGTTTTCCGCTTCGCACCTGCCGCGGCGGAAAACGGATTTTATTTTCATTGCGCTGTGCGCGGCGCAATGGAAAATGTGCTTTGACAAAATTTACGTCTGATTTCTTGCTGCTTTGCGCGCATACTATTGCTTGGGTATCGCGGGAGATGAAAGTAAGGAGAAATGCAGCAATGAAGCAGACCCTTGCAATGCTCTGCGTAATGGCGCTGATGCTCGTTTCGCTGGCCGGCTGCGGCGAAAAGAAGGACAACGGCGCTGCAAACGGCGGCGCGAACAGCGCGGCGACCGGCACGGAAAACGGCAGCGTGACCAGCGATGATCTGACTGGCGACGACATGAGCGGCGAAAACGAAAAGGACGGCGGCGTGACCGGCGACGGCATGATGGGCGACGACATGGACGGCACGGATGACAAAAACGATACCGTCAGCTCGGCAAAGCGCCGCAATTATGCGGCGAACGCCAATAACCGCAGCCGCGTGGGCGGCGGGGGCATCACGCACGAGAACGGCAATCTTTACGGCAAGGCCTACCTGACGCCGGAGACGGAGCGCAGCGCGAACGCGCAGCTGCGCAGCAACGGGCGCAGCATGACGGGCATCCCCACGGGGCTCGACGCGAACGGCCTGCGTTACCGGCAGATGCTGTCCAACGGCCGCGTACACGACACGGACGGCTTTTTGTTCGACGGCGAAAACACGCATTACAACACCCTGAAATGAGCGGAGCGGGAGACGGTGTCTCCCGCTCCGCCCTTTTGCCGTATTGACGAAAGAAGCGCCGGCAGGTATAATCAGAGCAGCAAGGGAGGTGCCGCCCCATGGAGAAAAAGCTTCATGCGATCCTGTCCGTCCGCGTGTTCACCGACGAGAAATGCTTTGGTCCCGGCGTGTCCCAGCTTTTGAAGCGTGTGGACGAGCTGCATTCGCTGCGCGCGGCGGCGCTGTCGATGTCCATGGCGTATTCCAAGGCGTGGACGGTCATCCGCAATGCCGAGGAGGGGCTGGGCTTCAGGCTGCTCGACTCCAACGCCGGCGGCAAGCACGGCGGCGGCGCGGTGCTGACCGGCGAGGCGCGGCAGATGATCGCCGCCTACGACGGCTACTGCGAAAAGCTGCGCGCCTATGGCGCCGCGCTCTTTGAAGAGGCCTTCGCCTTTTACAACGATATCCCCAAGAACGGGGCGCACAGAAAGGAGAACACGCATGCTTGACAAGCTTTGCGTCTGCGGCCACGCGATGGAGCCTCGCGGTGCGCAGACCCTTGAGATGAACGGTTCGAGCCTCGGCTCGAACATCTGGACCGACCATGTGGATGTGCAGCTGTACATCTGCCCCTGGTGCGGCCGCATGGCTTTTTTCGAGCCGGAGGAGATCCGCAGGCGCCGCTTTTCGGATGCCTGCGAAGGAAAGACGGCAGAGGAGCTGCGCGCGCTCCTTTATGACAGCAATCCCGAGCTTTTGCAGGCCGCCGCGCGCGAGCACATCGAGGAGCTTGAATCCGCCGCGCGCTATAGGGCGGAGCAGGAGCGGGAAAAGCAGGAGAGCCGCGAAAAGCGCAAAAAGTTCTTCTCGGGTCTCCTCGGCAGGGATGGCGAGGACGACGGCAAGCCGACAAAAAACCGCCCGCCGGAGTTTTGACAAAGCCTGCGGAAGCGTGCGCACGTGTGCACACTTTTCGCTTGACAAACCGCCGCGGCGGGAGTACAATCCCATCATCAAAGTGGCACGGAGAGGGAAGAACCCGGACATCACCGCCCAGAGAGGGACGCGTTTGCTGCAAGCGTCCTGCGGAGGGAACCGGCGGTACCACCCTTGAGCCGCCCGTGAAACAAGCGGGACGGGATCGCCCGTTACAGCGGACACAAGCGGCGCAAAATGCGCAAGCAGGGTGGGACCGTGGAGTATTTTCAATGCTTCACCCCTGAGAACATCGGGGGTGGAGCTTTTTTGCACCCTCAAGCAACATGGAGGTAAATAAAATGTCTGAAGAAGTCAAGGTCAACGAAGAAAACCGGTTCACGTTTGAAAATCCTGAGTACCGCAGGACCTATTGGCACACCTGCTCCCACGTGCTGGCGCAGGCCGTCAAGCGCCTGTGGCCGGAGGTGAAGCTCGCCATCGGCCCGAGCATCGAGACGGGGTTCTATTACGACCTGCTCGCGCCGTTCGCCTTCACGCCGGAGGATCTGGAAAAGATCGAGGCGGAGATGCGTAAGATCTGCAAGGAAAAGCTCAAGCTCGAACGCTTTGAGCTGCCGCGCGAGGAAGCCGTCAAGTTCATGGAAGAGAAGGAAGAGCCGTTCAAGGTCGAGCTGATCAACGACCTGCCCGAGGATGCGCACATCAGCTTCTACAAGCAGGGCGAGTTCACCGACCTCTGCGCCGGCCCGCACCTCGATTCCACCGGCCGCATCAAGGGCAACGCCATCAAGCTGACCGCCTGTAACGCCGCCTACTGGCGCGGCGACTCGAAGCGCGAGACGCTCCAGCGCATCTACGGCGTCGCCTTCCCGAAGAAGGAGGAGCTGGACGAGTACCTTGCCAAGCTTGAGGAAGCAAAAAAGCGTGACCACCGCAAGCTCGGCCGCGAGCTGGGGCTGTTCATGACCGACGAGCTGGTCGGCCGGGGGCTTCCGATGTTCCTGCCCAAGGG
>DHMW01000026.1:233-5601 GCA_002405995.1 Oscillospiraceae bacterium UBA4632 | reverse complement strand
CAGGAGGGGAGCATGAAGCGCACATCGACGGGTAAGTCCTCCGTCGCCTGTAACATATACTCGATACCGTCCGTGCCCATGACGTTGGCGATCTCGTGCGGGTCGGTGATGACGCTTGTGGTGCCGTGCGGGATGACGGCGTTGGCAAATTCCTTCGGGGAGACGAGCGCGCTCTCCAAGTGGATGTGCGCATCGACGAAGCCGGGCAGCACGAGCTTGCCGCCCATGTCGATCTCGACCTCGCCCTCGTAATGCTCGCCCATGCCGGCGATCAGACCCTCGGCCACGGCAATGTCGCCATGGCTGAGCTGGTTGCAGAAGACGTTCACGTAGGTCGCGTTTTTCAGAACAAGGTCGGCCTTCTGCCGCCCCGCAGCCACCTCGACGACGTGGAGCTTCTTGTTCAGCTTGCGGTTGATCTTGCCCGCGTAACTTTCCCGATATGCCATGCGTGATCCTCCTTATTTTCGGCTTTGGTTGGCCGGTCTGCGCGGCTCTGCGGCAGCCCTTTCCGGATTTTTTTAATAGGATACTACGTTCCCTTGCACTTGTCCAGCAGAAAAAGCTAAAACTTTTTTAGTAAAACTGACGAAAAGTAAGAGGTGCGCGCGCTTGCGCGGCGGGCTGCGTGCTCTGCCGCTGCGGTTTGACGGAGCTGACGGCAGAGCTGGAGACCGAAGAAGAGTCCGCACCGCCGACGGCCTGCGAGGAGATCACCGAATAATGAAGAAAGCGCCTTTCAAAGAAAGCTCTTTGAAAGGCGCTTTGCGCTTCTGTGATAAGATTTTACTTCACGCTGCCATCGGCGTTGAACACCGGCAGCTTTTCAAGGAACAGGATGTCCTTGCGGTCGGCGGCGCCGCCCTCGGCCAGAACGGCCATGCGGCCCGTGACAGTGCCGCCTGCCTTTTCGACAAGAGCCTCCATCGCCTTGAGCGAGCCGCCCGTGGAGATGACGTCATCGACGAGCAGGATCTTCTTCCCGCGGATGAGCTCCGCGTCGTCAGAGCCGAGGTAGAGCTTCTGCTGGGCGACGGTGGTGATGGACTTGTCCTCCACGGAGATGGGGTCGGGCATGTAGACCTTGGGGCCCTTGCGCGCGATGAAATACTTCTTCGCGCCGCTCTGGCGCGCCATCTCATGGATGAGGGGGATGGACTTTGCCTCGGCAGTGAGCATAAAGTCGTAGTCCACATCTGCGGCGAGCTTCAGCAGCTCGGAGGCGCAGCGCGTGGTCAGCTCCGCGTCGCCGAACATGATGAACGCGCCGATATAGAGGCCGTCTGTCACCTTGCAGATGGGGAGGTCACGGTCAAGACCCGCGACGTGCATGGGATAAGTCGCCATAAAAGGAAGCTCCCTTCGCGTTTTTACATCTTTACTTTTGCGCCGCTGTGCGCGGCAAACAGGAACAGTATATCGAATTTGCGGGAAATGTCAAGCGTTCAGACCTCGGTGTCGCCCTCGGGCATGACGAGCGCGCAGATGAAGTAGGCGAGGATGCCGCTGCCGTAGGCAAACGCAAGGATCGCCCACAGCACGCGCACGATGGTGGGGTCGATGCCGAAGTAGTCGGCAAAGCCGGCGCACACGCTGCAGATATTCTTGTTGTTGCGGGATTTGTGAAGTTTTTTCTTTTCTTCCATGTTGCTGTTCTCCTTTATCATCGGCTGCGCAGCGCAGCCGCGTGTTTTTTGTTTGCGAATATGGTTTTAGTATAGCACCAAAGATCAGAGGTGTAAAGTGCCGCTTTTCCCGTACCCGAGGGTGGAGAAAAAGTGAAACGACAGCGGCCAGAGAATGCCCGCCGTCAGCACCATCAGGCAGTAGCGGATGCCGTCGGCCGCGCCGCTGCCCTGACCGAGCAGTGCGTAGAGCGGCGCCTTGAGCCCGGCGCGGACCGCCACGACCAGCCCCAGCCCCAGCGTGAGCTTGATGGCCTGCGCCCACCAGACCGCCTGCGTTTCAAAGCGCGTGAAGCGCTCGTCGATGAAAATGGTGAGAATGACGCCGACTGTGCCGCCGAGCATGCACCATGCGTTTTTAACGGCGGAGTCGAAGTTCGCCAGCTCGCCGGCCGCGCCGCTGCGCACGTGCAGCGCATAGAAAAGGAAGGCAAGCGCGGGCAGCAGCATCAGCATCCAGACGTGCAGCAGATAGTTCGGGCGGCGCTTTGCTTCCTCCGGCACGGGCGCGAGCGCAAGTACGAGCGCTGCTGCGATCAGCAGCGACACGCCCACGTCGAGCGGCGTATGCACGCCGAGATAGAGCCGCGAAAAGGCGATGAGCAGCGCGAGCGCGGCGCAGGCGATGCGCACACCGCGGCGTTTTGACGTGCGCGCGATGCCGCCGAAGGTGCCGACGGCGTTCTGCGTGTGGCCGCTGGGGAAGGAAAAGCCCGTCGCCTGCGCGCGGGCAGCCTCAACGATCGGAAAGCCGGGATCGAGCACCCACGGCCGCGGGATGCAGAAGGTGATCTTGAGCGCCTGGTTGATGATCGTGCCGGTGAAGCCGACAAGCAGCAGGTAATAGCCCCGCCGTTTATCGACGCACCAGAACATCAGCAGCGCGAGGACCATGAAGAACGTTTCCTCGCCCAGGTGCGTTACCGCCGCCATGAGCGTATCGAGCAGCGGCGTGCGGAGTGCGGCCAGCGCGCGGAGAAAATCAAGATTCAGCGACATAAAGGCGGACATATGCGTGCCTCCTTCCGGAATTTGCATTTTTTTATTGTATCACGCAAAATTCCCTCTTGCAACTTCCTTTTGCCTGTGCTATAAGTATTCTGATATCAAAATGCATCGAAGGGGAAAATAGCGGGGTCGTTCCGTCCAAGAGAGGACCGGTCGTCGGCTGGGAGCCGGTCTGTTGGGATGCCGCTTGGTTCGCCCCGGAGCAGCTGCGAGGAAATGCGCGGACGGCCTGCCCACCGTTACAGGGCTTGAGTGCGCGCCTTCGGGCGTGAACCTTGGGTGGTACCGCGGAAGAAGCCTTTCGTCCCGAACGATCGGGAGGGAGGGCTGTTTTTTTGTCCCTGCCGCCGCATTTGACCGCAGCAAATTTTTACCTGAAAAGGAGAAATGATATGAAACAGCAACTGGAAGCGATCCGCAAGGCGGCGCTCGAAGCGATCTCCTGCGCCGGCGAGGCGGAGGATCTCGAAGCGCTGCGCGTCCGCTACCTTGGCAAGAAGGGCGAGCTGACCGCTGTTTTGAAGCAGATGGGCAAGCTCAGCGCCGAGGAACGCCCGGTGATCGGGCAGCTGGCCAACGAGGTACGCGCCAGGCTCGAGGCGGACATCGAAGAAAAGGCGAGGGAGCTCGCCGCAAAGGCGATGGAGCGCAGGCTCGAGTCCGAGGCCGTGGACGTCACCATCCCCGGCAGGCAGGAGAAGATCGGCGTGAAGCACCCGATGTATCAGGTGCTCGACGAGATCAAGGACATCTTCGTCGGCATGGGCTTTGAGATCCTCGAGGACCGTGAGGTCGAGCTCGCCGAGTACAACTTCACGAAGCTCAACGTCGAGGAGGGGCATCCCGCCCGCGAGTGGAGCGACACGTTCTACTTCACCGAGGACAGCTCGATCCTGCTGCGCACGCAGACCTCTCCCATGCAGATCCACGCGATGGAGACGCGCGAGCTGCCCATCCGCATCCTCGCCCCCGGCCGCGTGTACCGCAAGGACGAGGTGGACGCCACGCATTCGCCCATGTTCCACCAGATCGAGGGCATGGCGATCGACAAGGGCATCACGATGGCGGACCTCAAGGGCACGCTCAACGAGGTCGTGCGCCAGCTCTACGGCGAGCACACCGTCACGCGCTTCCGTCCCCATCACTTCCCGTTCACCGAGCCGAGCTGCGAAATGGATATCCAGTGCCATAAGTGCCACGGCGCGGGCTGCCCCACCTGCAAGGGCGAGGGCTGGATCGAGGTGCTCGGCGCCGGTATGATCCACCCGAAGGTCCTCGAGGGCTGCGGCATCGACTCCACGGTCTATTCCGGCTGGGCGTTCGGTATGGGCCTTGAGCGCATGGCGCTCGGCCACTTCAAGATCAGCGACCTGCGGCTTATTTTCGAAAATGACGTCCGGTTCCTGGAGCAGTTTTAATATTCCTCGCGAAAGCGGCTTGCCGCTTTCTGCGACCTCTCTTGCAGGGTGCTGCGGCGCACTCGCTTTGCTCGCACGAGCGCACCCTGAGCGGTGTTTTTTGCGACGCGCATGCCGTCACAAAAAACAAAATTTGATTGTTACTTCTTAGGAGGATGCAAATATGATCCTATCCCGTAATTGGCTCAACGAATTCGTTGACCTCAAGGATATCTCCGATAAGGAATTCAACGACGAGATGACGCTCTCTGGCTCGAAGGTAGAGACCATCGAGCGCCCCGACGAAAACCTTAAGAACGTGGTCGTTGGCAGGGTCATGGCGATGAAGCGCCACGAGAATTCCGACCATATGTGGGTCTGCCAGGTGGATGTGGGCGACGCCGAGCCGGTGCAGATCGTCACGGGCGCGTGGAATGTCCACGTCGGCGACTATGTCCCCGCAGCGCTTTCCGGCGCGCACCTGCCCAATGGCATGAAGATCGAAAAGGGCGCGCTGCGCGGCGTCGAGTCGAACGGCATGCTCTGCTCGCTCAAGGAGCTCGGCATGACGGCGGAGCATGACTTCCCCTATGCCGTCATCACGCCCGCAGCCATCCTGAACGACTATCACCCCATCGACAAGGATAAGCCCTCCATCCCCGCAGACATCAAACCCGGCGACAAGATCTACGGCCCCGTGACGGCAGCCAGGGTGCTTGAATGCGCCCCGCAGGGCGACGGCACGTTCCACACCTGCCTCGATACCGGCAGCGCGACCGCTGCGCCCGACACGCGCTGTGCGAACCTGCACGAGGGCGATCTCGTCGCTTATAACACCAAGAGCGACACGATCTGCACGCTCGAGGACCTGCACGCCGAGCAGAAGGAGTTCCCCCACTGCATCGCCGACGGCATTTTCGTTTTACAGGAAGAGGACGCCGAGCCGGGCCTCAACATGGCGCACATCCTCGGCCTTGACGATTCCATCGTCGAGTTTGAGATCACGCCGAACCGCCCCGACTGCCTTTCCGTCATCGGTCTCGCCCGCGAGGCGAGCGCGACGTTCCATCGCCCCCTCAGGCTGCACACGCCCGAGCCGCACGGCTGCGGCGGCAGCATCGCGGAGCTCGTCGATATCGACATTGAGGACGGCGGCCTCTGCCCGCGCTACACCGCGCGCATGGTGAAAAACGTCAAGATCGCGCCATCCCCGCGCTGGATGCGCGAGAGGCTTCGCAACAGCGGCGTGCGCCCGATCAACAACATCGTCGATATCAC
>DHMW01000026.1:0-121 GCA_002405995.1 Oscillospiraceae bacterium UBA4632 | reverse complement strand
GACTTCAGCTGCGTCGAGGGCGGACACATCATCGTGCGCACCGCGCGCGAGGGCGAGACCATCCAGACGCTCGACGGCAACGAGCGCAGGCTCACGCCGAACATGCTCTGCATCTGCGACG
>DHMW01000043.1:2757-6240 GCA_002405995.1 Oscillospiraceae bacterium UBA4632 | reverse complement strand
GGCTACCGCGCCCACGGCGTGGCTGCGCCGCTGCGCGAGACGCTCGCCGCCGCGATGGTCAAGCTTGCGCACTATAACGGGCGCGACCCGTTCTGCGACCCCTTCTGCGGCAGCGGCACCATCGCCATCGAGGCCGCGCTCATCGCGCGCAACCGCGCGCCGGGGCTGAACCGCAGCTTTTCCGCCCAGCACTGGGCGGCGCTCGACAGGCGGATCTGGCTCGACGCGGCGGACGAGGCCATGGACAACGAGTTCCACGGCAAGTATGAGATCTGGGGCGGCGATATCGACCCCGACGCCGTCGCGCTCTCGCGCCGCAACGCCGAGCTTGCCGAGGTGGACGATATCGTGAAGTTCGAGACCGACGACGCCACGCGCTTCCACTGGGGCGGGCTGTACGGCCGCGTCGTGACGAATCCGCCCTACGGCGAGCGCCTGCTCGAGCGCGAGGAGGCGGGCGAGCTGTACCGCGCCTTCGGCAGGGCGATGGACAAGCTGCCCGACACCTGGCGGGTCTATGTGCTCTCCTCACACCCGGATTTTGAGCGCTGCTACGGGAAAAACGCCGATAAGAAGCGCAAGCTCTACAACGGGATGCTCAAGTGCGACCTGTTCATGTACGGGCGGCGCGTGTGAAGCGCGCAGATGACAAAAAGGAGGGGCTTCCCATGAAATATCCCTGCCTGGTGCTTGACCACGACGATACGGTGGTCAACTCCACCGCGACGGTCCACTACCCCTGCTTTGCCGAGTATACGGCGAAGTTTTTCCCCAAGGCGAAGCGCTATACGCTGGAGGAGTACATCCTCAAAAACTTTGACCCCGGCGTTTACGACTTCTTTCACGGCGAGATCGGCATGACCGAGGAGGACATGGCGCATGAGCAGGCGTACTGGCATGAATATGTGCAGCGCCATGTGCCGCAGGTCTACGGCGGGATGCGGGACATCCTGTGGGACTATGTGAACCAGGGCGGCACGATCTGCGTGGTGTCGCATTCGCTTACGCCGAATATCCTGCGCGATTACCGCGAAAACCGGCTCCCCGAGCCGAAGCTCGTCTACGGCTGGGAGATGCCGAGGGAGCGGCGCAAGCCGCAGCCCGACGCGCTCTTCGACATCATGGAGAGGCTGCATTTCACGGCGGAGCAGCTGCTCGTGCTCGACGATCTCAAGCCCGGCTGCGACATGGCAAGGGCGGCAAATGTGCGCTTTGCTGCGGCGGGCTGGTCGAATGACATCCCCGCGATCGAAGCATTCATGCGCCAAAACTGCGGCCTGTACTTCAAGACCGTCGAGGCGTTCGGCGGCTATCTTTTCAGCGGAAAGGAAGAAACGACATGAGCAAGCGCATCACGAAGATCGTCCTCACGGGCGGCCCCGCGGCGGGCAAGACCACGCTCGTCAGCCGCATCCTCAAGGAATTCAAGCAGGAGGACGGCTGGCGCGTCATCACCATCCCCGAGACGGCGACGGAGCTGATCTCGGGCTTCGGCATCAAGCCGTTCGGCGGGTGCATGTCGATGCTGGAGTTTCAGGATTTCGTCGTCGCCGACCAGCTCCACAAGGAGAGGCTGGCGCTCGAGGCCGCGCAGCGCGTGCCGGAGGAGAATATCCTCGTCCTTTACGACCGCGCGCTGATGGACAACAAGGCGTATGTCTCCGACGAGGAGTACGCGCAGATCCTTGCCCGCTTTGACGGCCGCACGGAGGAGAGCGTGCTGCGGGGCTACGACGCGGTGCTGCACCTGATCACCTGCGCCAAGGGCGCGGAGTTTGCCTACAATCTCGGCAACGCCGCGCGCACGGAGTCGATCGAATACGCCCGCGAGATGGACGACCGCACGCTGCGCGCGTGGAGCCGCCACCCGAACCTGCGCATCATCGACAACGATGTGAATTTCAATAACAAGATCGAGCGCGGCCTGCGCGAGATCTACCGCGCCGTCGGCGAGCCGGAGCCGATGGCGGAAAAGCGCAAGTACCTCATCGCCATGCCGGACATGGCGGCCTTTGCGCGCACGCACCGCGCCGCCGCCATCGACATGACGCAGACCTATCTGGTGCTGACGAATCCCGCCATCGAGCGCCGCGTGCGCATGCAGGAGAGCGGCGCGCAGCGCCTCTACTTCTACACAGAAAAGCATCTGATGCCAGACGGCGCCAAGTGGGACACGGAAAAGCCGATCTCCGAAAAGCAGTACCGGAGGTATCTGCTTGAGCGCGATCCGGCGCTTGCGCCCGTGCGCAAGACGAAGTACCGCTTTGTCTATGGCGACCGCCGCTGTGAGATCGACGTGTACCCCTTCTGCGCGGACAGGGCGGTGCTCTTCCAGTACGGCGGCGAAGCGCCGCTGCCGGGGGAGATCGCTGTGCTGAGGGAGGTGACCGGCGAGCGCGCGTACAAGAACCGCTCGCTCGCGGCATCGCAGAGGCTGTGACGCGGCGGCATGGAGCCTGTGAAATATGAAAGGGAGGAGCAGCCCGGCGGCTGCTCCTCCCTTATAGTATTGTTTACTTTTCGCAGATGACCGGCTTCCGGCGGTCGGACTCCACAAAGGCCCTGGCCTTCTCCACCGCTTCCGCGCGCGGGAGCTTGACCTGCTCGCCGGTGCGCATATCCTTGCAGGATACCGCGCCGGACGCGATCTCATCCTCGCCGAGGAAGTAGACGTAGGGCACCTTGAGCTTGTCGGCGTAGTTCATCTTGGCCTTGAATTTCTTCTTTTCCGTGTAGATCTGGGTGCTGACGCCTGCGGCGCGCAGGTCGGTGGCAAGCGAGATGGCCTCGCTCAGATCCTCGGTCATCGGCAGGATGAGTACATCCGCCGGCGCGGTGCAGGCGTCGCCGTTGAGCAGCCCCTGCTCGCCGAGGACGTAGAACAGGCGCGTCACGCCGATGGAAATGCCGACGCCGGGGAGCTTGCGGTCGGTATAGTACTCGGCGAGGTTATCGTAGCGCCCGCCGGAGCAGACCGAGCCGATCTCGGGATAGTCGAGCAGCGTGGTCTCGTACACGGTGCCGGTGTAGTAGTCGAGACCGCGCGCGATCGTCAGGTCAACGGCGAAGTTGCTCTGCGGCACGCCGAACGAGCCAAGGTATTTGGCGACGGTCGCCAGCTCGTCGAGACCCTGGTCAAACATTTCATTGCGGCCGAGGTACTGCCCGAGCGCGGCCAGCACCTCGTCGTTCGTACCCCTGATGCCGATGAAGGCAAGGATCTCGTCCGCCTTCTCGCCCTCGATGGCGTAGTCATCGACCAAAATGGCGCGCACCATGTCCGCGCCGATCTTTTCGATCTTGTCCACGGTGCGCATGATGTCGCCCGCCTTGTCGGAAAGCCCCAGCATCGCGTAGAAGCCGTTTAAGATACGGCGGTTGTTGATGCGGATCTGGAAGCGGGAGAGCCCCAGGCGGGAGAACACGGTGTAGATGATCGCCGGGATCTCGGCGTCGTTCGTGATGTCCAGCTCGCCGTCGCCG
>DHMW01000043.1:994-2628 GCA_002405995.1 Oscillospiraceae bacterium UBA4632 | reverse complement strand
CCGATCTGGAAGCGGCGGAACGGGAAGGCGAGGTCGGCATAGTGCAGCGCGACGTATTTGGCGAGGGGGACCGTCAGGTCGAAGCGGAGCGAGAGGTCGCTGTCGCCCTTGGAGAAGCGGTAGATCTGCTTTTCCGTCTCGCCGCCGCCCTTGGCGAGCAGCACGTCGCTCGCTTCGATGATGGGCGTGTCGAGCGGGGTGAAGCCATACACGCCGTAGGACGAGCGCAGCACCTCCATCAGGCGCTCCATCTGCGTCTGGGGGGCGGGCAGCAGCTCCATAAAGCCGGATAGGGTGTGAGCTTTGATCGTTGCCATGGTGGTGTGTCCTTTCATTTATCATAATGTATGGACAGCGTACTGCACTGCGGTAGTGCAGCAGCGTATCGGTGCGGCATGCGCTTATTATAAGGGAGAACGCGGGAATCGTCAAGCGCCGGAGAAAAATTTCCGCATCATTCAGTATACCAGCCATTTTGACGGAATACCAGCGCTTTGCGCCCGGCGGCGGGAAATTTTTTTAGAAAAGGCGGCGGCGAAACCTTAAAAATGACAGTTCGGCGGGAAAAAGCGGAATTGCCCTTGACGGAGCTGGCGCTTTTTGTTACCATAGTAAAGTAAAAAGCGATCTGCCCGGCGGCGGACTGCCGCCCTGACGGCTGACAGGAGGGACGCTGAATGTACGAAAGCAAAATGAAGAGCGAGGAGACCGATCATCTGTTCAAGGCGATCCTGTCTCTGAAAAACGAGGAAGAGTGCTACCGCTTTTTCGACGATCTGTTCACCTTCAGCGAGATCGAGGCAATGTCCCAGCGCTTCCAGGTGGCCACGCTGCTGAACGAGGGCAAGACCTTCACGCAGATCTCGCAGAAGATCGGCGTGTCCTCTACGACCATCACGCGCGTGAACAAATGCCTGTGCTACGGCGGGGACGGGTACCGCCTTGTGCTCAACCGGCTGAAGGAAGAGGGGCAGGCAGAGGAATAACGGCTGTGTTTTGCGATGCGGGCGCAGGCGCGCCCGCATTTTTTGAGCATACGCTTTATCAAAATAGCACAATACTGCGATGCTACGGCATCGCGGTGTTGTCGGATTGCATAAAAAGTTTTTGAGTTCCTGTCGGTTTTTATTGCTTTTGCTGAACACGTATGTTACAATTAGTTCACAAATACACTGGAGCAGAGGCGCGGCGGTGCAAGAAGCCGTTTTGCCCGACGGCGCTGCGCCCTCCGATCCGGTTTATTTGCCTGCGGGACCCCTCCGCAGGAGCGCACCGCCCCGGGTGCGTGTGTATCCGGTCTGTCCCGGGGGAAGGCGGTCCGCCGCGTTCCGGCAGACCAAGTATTTTATAAGAGAGAGGTACAAATCAATGGCAAACGAAAAAAGAACCGTGCGGCAGCCCAGTTTTATCCTGGCGCTGGTTCCCATCGTGGCAATGATCGGGTTCATGCTCTACTGCTTCCTCGGTCATTCCGAAACCGGCTATCATGACGCACACCTGCCCCTGGTCATGTCCATCATCGTGGCGTGCATCGTCGGCGCGATCTGCGGCCACAGCTTCCAGGAGATGCTTTCCGGTATGGTCGAGCGTCTGAGCGCTTCCATGGAAGCGGTCCTGATCCTCGCCACCGTCGG
>DHMW01000043.1:0-920 GCA_002405995.1 Oscillospiraceae bacterium UBA4632 | reverse complement strand
CCCACCATGATCGTCTACGGTCTGGATCTTCTGACCCCGAAGCTGTTCCTGCCCATCGGCTGCATCCTCTGCGCGATCGTCGGCATGGCGTGCGGCTCCTCCTGGACCACCACCGCCACCATCGGTCTTGCGTTCCTCGGCATCGGCGCGGGCCTCGGCATCCCCGCCCCCATCACCGCTGGTATGATCATCTCCGGCGCGTATGTCGGCGATAAGTTCTCCCCCCTGTCCGACACCACCAACCTTGCCGCCGCCGTTGCGGAGACCGGCCTGTTCGATCACGTGACCGCGATGGTCTCCACCACCGGTCCGACCCTGCTGCTCTCCCTCATTCTTTACACGATCCTCGGCCTGAACGTTGACACCAGCGCGTATGACGCCACGGTTGCCGAAGGCATCCAGGAAGCGTTCCGCGGCGCGTTCAACATCAACCCCATCCTGCTGCTCCCCATCATCGTCGTTATCGTGATGTGCATCCTGCGCGTGCCCGGCCTGGTCGGCATTGCCATCTCCGTCGCCACCGCGGTCATCTTCATGCTCATCTTCCAGACCCCCGACATCTTCTACAGCTACTCCCTCGGCGACATCTTCGACGTCCTGCACTATGGTAACGCGATCGAGACCGGCAACGAGGTCGCCGACTCCATTCTCGGCAAGGCCAAGGGCATGGACGGCATGATGTGGACCATCAACCTCATCCTCGTCGCGCTTGCCTACGGCGGCGCTCTCGAGCGCTGCGGCTGCATCGAGAAGCTCTTCGGCGGCCTGAAGCACAAGATCCACTCCGTCGGCAGCCTGATCCTTGCCACCCTGCTGACCTCCATCTTCTGCGATGCCACCATGTGCGACCAGTTCCTCGGCATCGGCGTTCCCGCCCCGATCTATGTTGACAAGTACGATGAGCTCGGCCTCGGCCGCAA
>DHMW01000073.1:526-8495 GCA_002405995.1 Oscillospiraceae bacterium UBA4632 | reverse complement strand
GCTGGATCTGCGGGACATCGACGGCATCCGCAAGTGGTTCACCGCCTCGCTGACCGGTATGGGCAATCTGCTGGATCTGATAACGGAAAGCCCCGCTCTGACCGGCGCGGGACTGAGAAAGGAAGGAAAACTATTATGATCATCGTTCTGGTCGTTCTTGTGCTGATCGCCCTTTGGTGCATCAGCACCACCAACGGCTTCAAGAAAAAGGAGATCCGCGTGCAGGAGGGGCTCTCCGGCGTGGAGGTGGCGCTGACCAAGCGCTATGATATGCTCACCAAAATGCTCGACACCGCCAAGGGCTATATGGCGCATGAGACCGGGCTTTTTGAAAAGGTCATCGCGCTGCGCCGCGGCATGAGCGTTGCGGAGCTGAACGACGCCCAGCAGCAGATGGATGCCCTGAGCGGCAGGCTCTTCGCCGTGGCGGAGGGTTATCCCGAGCTGCGCTCGAGCGAGGTGTTCGTTGAGCTCCAGCGCGGCATCCGTGACGCCGAGGAGCATCTGCAGGCGGCGCGGCGGCTGTATAACACCAGCGTGACCGCCTATAACACGGCGATCGCCATGTTCCCGGCAAGGCTGCTGGCCGGCGGGCGGCAGCCGAAGGAATTCTTCGCTGCGGAGGAGCATAAGCGCGAAGATGTGAAAATGGCGTTCTGAGAAAGAGAGGGACTGTTATGGAGGAAAAGCAGAATATGAGCAATGAACAGCTGGAGGCTGCGCTGAGCAGCCAGCGCAGCTCGATCACGCTCTTCAAGATCCTGACCTACGGCTCCGCTGCGGCGGCAATGGCGCTCTTCGCCTTCGGACTTATTCCGCTCGCCATTCCCGTGCTGGTGCTTGCGTTTGTATTCGGCTACCAGATGAGCAAGCGCACCCAGACGGTCAAAAAGCTGCTGAGCGAAAACATCGTCAGCGGCGTGCTGAACGAGGTGTTTGAGAATGTGGAGTACAACGCCTTCGGGCGCATCCCCAGCGCGCAGGTGAAGGACGCGGGCATGGTATTTCCCTTCGAGTATGACAGCGTCCGCGGCAGCGACTATATCAAGGGCACCTATAAGGGCCTGAACGTGGAGCTGAGCGACGTGGAGCTTTACCATGTGGTGTCGCATTACGATGAGGAGATGCAGCAGTGGAGGGACGATGAGCAGAAGGTCTTCATGGGGCAGTGGCTCATATGCGACTTCGGCAAGGAGCTCTCGGGCGAGGTGCACCTCTCCGCAAACGCGAAGGCGCTGCGCAGACAGCATAAAAACGACAGCGTGGAGATGGAGAACACGGCCTTCAACGACCGCTTTCTCGTCACCGCGCAGGATGCGCAGGAGGCGTACTACCTTCTCACCCCGCACATGATGGAGTACATCCTCAGCGCGGCGGGCAAGGCCGGCGGCGAGGTCTACATGGCTTTCCTGCGCGGCGGCAGGCTGCACGTTGCCGTCAAGACCGACCGTGACTTTTTCGAGCTCGGCAGGAGCGAGGCGAACGTGGACCGCCTGCGGCAGAAGTTCCTCGGCGAGCTGCACTGGTTCACGGATATCATCGACGCGCTGCGCCTGGAAAGCTCGCTTTACAAGAAGGAGACGAACGCATGAGGCTTTGGGTCGCGATCGTGCTGCTGGTGCTGGCTGTGGCGGGGATCGTCCTTTCCGCGCGCGGCCTGCGGCAGAGAAGGGCGCTGCGCACGGCCTGCGTTGTGCTGCTTTCACTGGCCGCGCTGGTTCTGGCTGCCTATATCGGGCTGACGTTCCTTTTTGTCGATGCGGTCAGCCATCAGCCCCCTGTAGGATAGAACGGAACAGAAGAAGCATAAAAACCGGGGAGCGGCATAGCCATCAAGCTATGCCGCTCCCCGATCCTTTTGCCTGCGCTGCGGAAACGCCTGCCGCAGCGCTTGTTCTTCCCGGCGGGCGCAGCCGCTATTTGCGCCGGCGCGTCTGCTTTCTGCCGCCGCCCATGCGCTGCGCGCCCATCGCCTCGTGCTCCTGCCGGAGCTCGTCATGCAGGCGCAGCGAGCTCCACGCCGCGTTGTGCTCCGTCACCACCGCCTTCAGCGCGATGCCGGCGTGACCCAGCCGCAGCGTGTTCAGAAAAGCATCCAGCTGTGCGCCGGACAGCCCGTACAGCACGAGCATTTCGTCGGAGAATCCGCTGCCGTCCGCGGCGCCGGCGGGGGAGAAGCCCTCCAGCCCGCACAGCCAGCCGACCGGATGACCGTACTCCTCCGGCGCGACGGCCCGCCCGCGCACGCCGGATCTCAGCAGCGCAAGGCGGAGCACCTGCAGCTTTGCCGGATCGGTCAGATTGTACAGCAATGCGACCGGTGTCATGCCGCGCCCTCCTTACTGCTTCCCTTTCTGCGCCATGATCGCCGGATCGACGCAGAAAAAAGTGAATTCGCCTGTGGCGAGCAGCTTGCCGCCCTCGCCCAGAATGTCCACGTCCACAAGGCACGTCGCCCTGCCGCGGTGGCGCACCCTTGCGTCCGCACGCACGATACCGTGCGTCTGGTTGCGCAGAAAGTGCATCGAGCTGGTCTGCGTCACGTAAAAGCGCCCGTCGGTATGGGCGGCGTAGCCGGTAGCGTTGTCAGCCATCGTATAGATGGCGCTGCCGTGGACCACACCGTAGGGGTTCTTGCTCTCGGGCCGGATCGCAAGGCGAAAGATCGCGTGGTCAGGCTCTACAGATTCGAGCTCGATGTGGTTGTAAGAGGAAAAAAGATTGTTCTGATTCAGCTCGTCCGCCTGGCGGCGGGCCTGGGTCTCGTCCATAGGGGTGGTCTCCTTACGATAAAGTCATTACGCCGATCATACCACAGTCCGGCGCGTTTGACAACCGCTCAACCGTGCAGCAGGTGCGAAAAGCGCTCCAGCGCCCCGGCGATCTTGATCTGCTGCGGGCAGACCTTCTCGCAGCTGTGGCACGCGCGGCAGGACTGCGGCCGCTTATCCTCCGGCAGGGCAGCTATCGCTGCGGCGGCGCTTTCGCCGTTGAGCTGCGCGTTGTACAGCGCCAGCAGGGCAGGGATATCCAGCCCCTGCGGGCACTTTGCCACGCAGTAATGGCAGGCGGTGCAGGGGACCGCCGTGCGGCGGCAAAGCTCCTGTGCCGCGTCCAGCAGCACCTGTTGCTCGGCGGGGGAAAGGGGCCTGCACTCGGACATCGTGGCGGTGTTCTCCGCCACCTGCGCGAGGTCCGACATGCCGGAGAGCACCACGCCCACGCCGTCGATGCCCTGCAGGAAGCGGAACGCCCACGCGGGGATGCTCTCCTCCGGCCGCAGCGCGCGGAGTTTTTTGTCCAGCCCCTCGCCGAGCGAGGCGAGACGCCCGCCGCGCACCGGCTCCATCACCCAGACGGGGATGCCGCGTTCGCGCAGCAGCGCGGCCTTGTCCTCCGCGCGCTGGAACGTCCAGTCCATATAGTTGAGCTGGATCTGGCAGAACTCGGCCTCCGGAAAGGCGTCCAGAAAGCGCCTGACCGTCTCAAGGCTTCCGTGCGTCGAAAACCCCAGGTGACGGATGCGGCCTTCGGCCTTCTGCGCGCGCAGAAAGTCGAGCAGCCCATACTTCGGATCAAGATAGCTGTCGATGTTGCCGTCGCTGACGTTGTGGCAGAGATAGAAATCAAAATGATCGACCCGGCAGCGCTCGAGCTGGGCGGAAAAGATCTCTTCCTTTTTCTCAAGATTTTCCGCGCTGTAGCCGGGAAATTTGCTGGCAAGATAGAAGCTCCCGCGCGGATAGGCACTGAGAATACGCCCCATCAGCGGCTCGGACTGGCTTTTGTGATACGCCCATGCCGTGTCGTAGTAGTTCACCCCGTGTTCCATCGCAAAGCGCACGATCTCCGCGGCCTTCGCCTCATCGATCCTTCCGTCGTCTCCCTCGAACGTAGGAAAGCGCATACACCCAAGCCCCAGCGCGGACAGCCGCTCGCCACACAAATTTTTGAATAGCATTATCACAAACCTCCAGAAATCATGAAAAAACTTGTCACTTTTGACGATTCCATTTTACAGGAAGCCTTGCTATAATGCAATCATATTTTGTGCATTTTTTGCGTATGAAGGGGAAAACCCTATGATATATGGACTTCCGGACGCGGCACACTGCTCCGGCGGTCCCGCGATCGTCGCCGTCGGCGGCGGAACGGGGCTGTCCACCATGCTGCGCGGACTGAAAAAATATACAGACCGGCTGACGGCGATCGTCACCGTGGCGGACGACGGCGGCGGCAGCGGCATGCTGCGCCGCGATATGGGCATTCTGCCGCCGGGGGATGTGCGCCAGTGTATGCAAGCGCTTGCCAATACTGAGCCGGTGATGGAGCAGCTGCTCGACTATCGCTTCCCGGAGGGGCAGCTGCGCGGGCAGTCGTTCGGCAATTTGCTGCTTGCCGCGCTCAACGGCATCACCGGCAGCTTCGAGGCAGCGGTCGCTGCGATGGGGCAGGTGCTGGCGATCAGCGGGCGCGTGCTGCCTGTGACGGAGGCGGACGTGCAGCTGGAGGCTGTGTTTGAAAACGGCGCGCGCGTGGTGGGGGAGTCGCGCATTTTCAGCGCAAAAAAGCAGCAGGACTGCCGCATCCACCATGTCCGCCTTCTGCCGGAGCGCCCGCGGGCGCTGCCGGACGCGCTGCGCGCCATCGCGGAGGCGGATCTTATCCTGCTCGGCCCCGGCAGCCTGTACACCAGCATCATCCCCAATCTCCTTGTTGACGGCGTGGCAGATGCCATCCGCGCCTCCCGCGCGCAGACGTTTTACATCTGCAACATCATGACGCAGGACGGCGAGACCGAGGGCTACACCGCCGCCGACCACATCGAGGCGCT
The DNA here is from genome assembly GCA_002405995.1 of Oscillospiraceae bacterium UBA4632. Taxonomy (GTDB): domain Bacteria; phylum Bacillota; class Clostridia; order Oscillospirales; family Oscillospiraceae; genus Hominicoprocola. The sequence goes on along the minus strand of DHMW01000073.1, from coordinate 3,661 downwards.
GCTGCGCCACGGGCGCGAGGGGATGATCGACCTCTGCCTTGCCAACAGCGCGCCCATTCCGCGCGCGCTTGCCGCGCGCTACAGCGCCGAGGATGCCGAGCTGCTGCGCGTGGACCGCGAGCGCATCGCCGCGCTCGGCGTGGCACTGGCGGAATACCCGCTGGTGTCGGACGGGGGCAGCTACGCCCGCCACGACCCTGCGCTGCTGGCGCGCGCCGTCATGGAGCTTTACCGCGAGCGCACCGTGCGCATTTACCGCGGCACACAGCAATATATCACGGAGGAACAGGAGGAAAAGCAATGCTGAACAACAAGGAATTCGTCAGGGAGCTTCAGTCGCGCCGCGAGAGCGCCTGGATCAGCCCGGAAACGGTGGACGCCGTCCGCGCGCTTTCTGCGCTGCCGCTTACGCGCGCGGATGTGGACGATGCGGAGGCGCGCCTTGAGCGCTTTGCCCCCTTCATTAAAAAAGCCTTTCCCGAGACCGCGGCGGACCGCGGCATCATCGAATCCCCGCTGACCGAGATCCCGGATATGCGCGCCTGGCTCAACGAGAATGAGAACGCCGGCCTGACGGGGCGGCTCTATCTCAAGCGCGACTCGGATCTTGCCGTCGCCGGCAGCGTCAAGGCGCGCGGCGGCTGCTATGAGGTCCTCAGGCACACCGAGGAGCTGGCGCTTGCCAACCGCCTGGTCGAAATGCGGGACGATTACAGCGTCTTTGCCACAAAGACCTTCCGCGACTTTTTCTCCCGCTACAGCCTCCATGTCGGCTCCACGGGCAACCTCGGGCTGAGCGTCGGCATCATGGGCGCGGCGCTGGGCTATCAGGTCACGGTCCACATGAGCGCGGACGCAAGGGCGTGGAAAAAGGATCTCCTGCGCGCAAAGGGCGTGACGGTGAAGGAGTACGCCGCCGACTATTCCCGCGCGGTGGCGGAGGGGCGCGCGCTCGCCGCGCGCGACCCGATGAGCTATTTTATTGACGATGAAAATTCCCGCGACCTTTTCCTCGGCTATGCCGTGGCGGCGCGCCGCCTCAAGGTGCAGCTGAAGGAGCAGGGCGTCACGGTGGACGGCGAGCACCCGCTGCTCGTCTATATTCCCTGCGGCGTCGGCGGCGCGCCGGGCGGCATCTGCTTCGGGCTCAAGCAGGAGTTCGGCGATCATGTCCGCGTGTTTCTCGCCGAGCCGGTCGAGGCGCCCTGTATGCTGCTTGGGCTGGCCAGCGGGCTTCAGGATCAGATCTGCGTGCAGGACATCGGCCTGAGCGGCCGCACCGCAGCGGACGGGCTTGCCGTCAGCCGCCCGTCCGGCTTTGTCGGCGGCATGATCCGCCAGCTGGTCAGCGGCGGCTTCACCGTCGCCGACGAGCACCTGTTCGCCTATCTGCGCGCCCTGCACGAAACGCAGGCTCTGTTCGCCGAGCCGTCCGCCTGCGCCGGCTTCATCGGTGCGGCGGAGCTGCCCAAAATGACGGACTATCTCGCCGCGAGCGGCCTCGACCAGACGCTTGCAAACGCCGCGCATATCGTCTGGGCGACGGGCGGCGCGCTCGTCCCCGAAGGCGAGCGCGAAAAATACCTGTAAAAGCGAAAATGCAGGAAGCAGCGGCACGCGAGGGCGCGCCGCTGCTTCTTTTTATTTTTTCTGTTTTTCCGCCGCTCACATATTGCGCAGCGCGTGGCCGCAGATCGCTTCATAGGTCTGCTGGCTGATGTCGTGCTCGATCTTGCACGCGTCCTCCTCGGCCGTCTTTTCATCCACGCCCAGCGCGATGAGGAATTTTGTCAGCGTGTGGTGGCGGTCCAGCATCTTCGCGGCGATCGCCATGCCGCGGTCCGTCAGGGTGATCAGCCCATCCTTATCCATCTCGATGTAGCCGTTCTCGCGCAGGCGCTTGGTCGCATAGGTGACGCTGGGCTTCGTTACGCCCAGATGCTCCGCTACATCGACCGAGCGGATATACCCGCGCTGTTCCTTCATCATCAGCATGGATTCCAGATAGTCCTCGGCTGCTTTTTGAATTTTCATGGACGTTTTTACCAACTTCCCATTAGAGTACCCATATAGGTTAACACACTCTAACCAAAAATGCAAGCGCAAAAAAATATTTCGCGAAACCACTTGACAAAATCTGTTAGATAGATTAAACTTGCAGGCGAAAGTTAAATGTGGCTAACCAAAAAAGAGAAAAGCGAGCAATACGAGAACCGCTTTTTTTCAGCCGGTAAGTTCACACGAACTAACCGGGAGCAGGAGGGATGAACAATGATGCCGCTGACACTGGCGAATGCCGGAGAGGAGAACCTGATCCTGCGGGTGGGGGGCAGCCCCGAGGTGCGCAAGCATCTGGAGGATCTGGGCTTTGTCGCCGGCGGGACGGTGAGCGTTATTTCCTCGCTCGGAGGCAACGTGATCGTCAGAGTGAAGGAGTCCCGCGTTGCCATCAGCGAGGAGATGGCGCGCCGGATCATGATCTGAGAATTTTGTAATTTATTAATAGAAGGAGAGAGACTATGAAAACATTGCGTGAAGCCAAGATCGGCGAGACCGTCAAGGTCGTCAAGCTCCATGGCGAGGGTCCTGTCAAGCGCCGTATCATGGACATGGGCATCACCAAGGGCACCGAGGTCTACGTCCGCAAGGTAGCCCCTCTGGGCGATCCAATGGAGGTCACCGTGCGCGGCTATGAGCTGTCGCTGCGCAAGGCGGATACCGAAATGATCGAGGTTGAATAATTTATTTTCTACACAGGTTAGTTTGACTTAACCAGAAGGAGCAAGTAAAAATGGAAAAGCAGATCAAAATTGCCCTTGCGGGCAACCCTAACTGCGGTAAGACGACGCTTTTTAATGCACTGACCGGTTCCAACCAGTTCGTCGGCAACTGGCCGGGCGTTACCGTGGAGAAGAAGGAAGGCAAGCTCAAGAAGCATGACGACGTGGTCATCATGGACCTTCCCGGCATTTATTCCCTGTCCCCCTATACGCTGGAGGAGGTCGTCGCCCGTAACTACCTGATCACCGAGCGCCCCGACGCCATCCTGAACATCATCGACGGTACGAACCTCGAGCGCAACCTGTATCTCACCACCCAGCTCACCGAGCTTGGCATCCCTGTGGTCATCGCCAT
>DHMW01000073.1:225-441 GCA_002405995.1 Oscillospiraceae bacterium UBA4632 | reverse complement strand
TATCGTCCGCAAGAACGGCGATGAGATCAACGTCAAGGAGCTCTCCCGCGAGCTTGGCTGTGAGATCGTCGAGATCTCCGCGCTCAAGGGCGACGGCGTCATGGACGCTGCCGAGGCTGCTATCCGCGCCGCCAAGGGCACCAAGACCGTCCCGATGCACACCTTCTCCGGCCCTGTCGAGCACGCCATCGCCCACATCGAAGAGGCGGCCGTGCA
>DHMW01000073.1:0-167 GCA_002405995.1 Oscillospiraceae bacterium UBA4632 | reverse complement strand
ATGCCGGAAGAGCAGCAGCGCTGGTACGCGATCAAGATCTTTGAGCGCGACGACAAGGTGCTCGAAAAGCTCAGCATCCCCACCGAGACGATGAACCACATCGAAGAGGACATCAAGGCGGCGGAAAGCGAACTCGACGACGATGCCGAGAGCATCATCACCAACGT
>DHMW01000056.1 GCA_002405995.1 Oscillospiraceae bacterium UBA4632 | reverse complement strand
ACGCACTTAAAGCCCGTGCTCACGTCGCTCGCGACTGCGCGCGTGTCGAACACGGTCAACGGCATCGTCACTGCCGCCGTGAACGAGACGATTTACAGCGGCGGCGTGGACTACGACCAGCTCATCTCCTTTGAAAAGGACAACGAGGGCAAGATCACGGCGGTCAAGAGCAACATGGCGGAGTTCAACCGCCTGCAATCCGCCATCATCGATACGGTGCTCGAAAAGCTCTCCGAGGTGACGACGAAGGAGCTCTCCGTGCCGGTCGGTACGCTGCTCGGCTCGCCGTTTTTGGCGGGCCGCGGACCGCTGATCCGCGTGCGGATGCAGTCGGTCGGCTCGTCGAGCGCGCATTTTGAAAACGCCTTCACGTCGGCGGGCATCAACCAGACGAAGCACCAGATCTACCTTGTGGTGGACGTGTACGTCAGCATTCTGCTGCCGGGTTTTTCCACCACGACAAAGCTCAGCAGCACCTATTCCGTGGCCGAGACGGTCATCGTCGGCTCCGTGCCGGACAATTACACCTATTTCAGCAACGGCGCAGACATGGAGCAGAACGCGGAAGATTACATCATGAACAACGGCTAAGCGTCTTTTGCGCACCGCCGGAGAGAGGGAACGCACTATGGACAAAAACCTTCGGATCGACGAGATCGTAATGCGGCTGAACGCCGCCTCCGACGCCTACTACGGCGGGCAGGAGGAGCAGATGACGAACTACGAGTGGGACGCTCTGTTCGATGAGCTGACCGCACTCGAAAAAAAGACCGGCTATGTCCGCCCCGACAGCCCCACGCAGGTGACGAGCCATTCGGGCAACGAAATGGACGGCGAGGGGGAGAAGGAGGCGCACGAGTACCCCGCGCTCTCGCTCGCCAAGACGAAAAAGATCGAGGAATTGCAGGACTGGGCGGGCGAGCGCGAGATCTGGCTTTCGTGGAAGCTTGACGGTTCCACGCTCGTGGCAACGTATGACGGCGGCGCGCTCACGCGCATTCTGACGCGCGGCAACGGTACCGTCGGCACGAACATCACCTATATGGCGTCCGCCATCCGCGGCATTCCCACGAAGATATCCGACAAGGGTCATCTCGTCGTGCGCGGCGAGGCGACGATCTCCTACGCGGACTTCGAGGCCATCAATGACACGCTCGAGGATGCGGACGACCGCTATGCGAACCCCCGCAACCTTGCCGCCGGTACGTTGGCGCTCGACAAGACGAATCTTGACAAGGTACGTGAGCGCAACGTGACGTTCACACCGTTCACGCTCGTCCACACGGATGAAGTGATCCAATCTTGGGGCGCGCGGATGGACTATCTCGACCAGATGGGCTTTACGACCGTCGAGCGCGAGCGCACGAGCGCAAAGGACCTGCCAGACGCCATCGCGCGCTGGACGAAAAAGGTTGATTCCGGCGAGATGGGCATTCCGGTTGACGGTCTTGTCATCACCTACGATGACACGGACTACGCCGCGACCGGCAGCGTAACAGGGCACCACGCCACACGCGCGGGTCTTGCCTACAAGTGGGCGGACACCTCTGCCGACACGATGCTCGACCATATCGAATGGTCCTGTGCGGCATCGACGATCACACCGGTCGCGGTCTTCGACCCCGTGCAGCTCGAGGGAACGACCGTCACGCGCGCGAGCCTCTGCAATGTCAGCGAGCTGGAGCGCCTCGGTATCGGCGCGGACCGCAAAACGGAGCTTCGCATCATCAAGGCGAATAAGATCATTCCGAAGTGCATTGCGGTCGTCAAGGTCGAGGGCAGCTACGAAGCCCCGACGGCCTGTCCCGTCTGCGGCGCAGCGACCGAGGTGCGCATCAGCCCGGTGAGCGGCGTCAAAACGCTGCGCTGCACCGATCCTGGCTGCCCGGCAAAGCATCTGAAACGCTTTGCCCGCTTTGTCAGCAAGGGCGGCATGGACATCGATGGACTCTCCGTGCAGACGCTGCATGAATTTGTCAACCGCGGGTATCTGCGCGACTTCTCGGATATTTATCGGCTTGGCGAGCATTCCGGTGAGATCGTGAAGCTCGATGGTTTTGGCGAGAAGTCCTGCGCGAATCTGATGGCGGCTATCGAAAAGAGCCGCAGGGTCGATCCTGTGCATCTTATTTTTGCCCTTTGCATTCCCAATATCGGTGCGGATGCGGGCAAGAAGCTCATCGCGGCGCTCGGCACAAAGGGCTTTTTGACGCGTGTTGAGAGCGGCGAAGGATTTGAGGATGTGGACGGCATCGGTACCGAGCGCTCGAACGCGCTTTTGAGCTGGTTTGCAGAGCCCGCCAATAAGGCACTCTTTGAACGCCTGAAGGCGGAAATTCAAATCGAAGATATTCCGCCAAAGCCCCTATCTGACGGGAAGTGTAAAGGGCTTATATTTGTCATTACCGGTGATGTGCGGCACTTTAAGAACCGTGACGAATTCAAGTCCTATGTCGAGCAGCAGGGAGGGAAGGTCGCTGGCAGCGTGTCGGGTAAGACGTCGTTCCTTGTCAGCAATGACATCGACTCCAATTCCGGCAAGAGCAAAAAAGCGCAGGCGCTTGAAGTCCCTATTCTGACGGAGGAGGCATTTATCGCCCGCTTCGGCGGTCCTGCGGACGACGAATGACTTTCGTTCCTCTGAGATGGCGCAGGATGCAGGACCCCCGCCGGGCAGCGGCGGGGGCTCTGCTGTTTATTGATCGAAGCTCGGGTTGATATAGTAGACGTTTTTCTCGTCCAGGCGTTCCTTCGCAAGGCGCAGCCCCTCGCCGAAGCGCTGAAAATGCACGATCTCGCGCGCGCGCAGGAATTTGATAACGTCGTTCACGTCCGGATCGTCGGAAAGCCGCAGAATATTGTCGTAGGTCACGCGTGCCTTCTGCTCGGCGGCGAGATCCTCCGTAAGATCGGCGATGGTGTCGCCGGTGACCTGCATCGTGCTTGCCGACCAGGGGTAACCCGACGCGAATTGCGGAAAGACGCCGGTGGTGTGGTCTACAAAGTAGGTGTCAAAGCCAGCCTCCCGAATCTGCTCCTCTGTGAGATTTCGCGTGAGCTGATGCACAATGGCGCCGACCATTTCCAAATGCCCCAGTTCCTCTGTGCCGATATCGGTCAGCAGGCCCTTGAGCTCGGGATAGGGCATGGAGTAGCGCTGGGAAAGATAGCGCAGGGAAGCGCCGAGCTCACCGTCCGGCCCTCCATACTGCGAAATGATCGCAGCGGCAAGCTTTGGGTTTGCGGTTTTTATGCGGACAGGATACTGTAATTTCTTTTCATAAACAAACATTACTGATTTCCCTCCAATTCCCAGGGCCACGGGTCATTCAGCCACTTGAAGCTGCCGGGCGTCAGATCAGTCTGCAAAATGGGACCGTACTTTTCCTCATAGGTCTTGCGCCCCTCCTGACCGAGCTTGATATACGACCAATAAAGGTTCAGGACCTCAGTGTCCTCGGGGTGCGTGGTGAGGTAAAGCCCCAGCTCATCAATGGCAAAGTCCAGCGCCATCAACTCTGAGAGCGCAGTGTTGACAGCCGGATACTTTGCCTTCATCTGCGCGCGGAAGGGAAGGTTCAGCCCCGGGAAAAGCGTGCCGGCATTCAGCGCATCCTGCTGAGAGTAACGCTCAGGGTCGTTTTTCTGTATGGGGACGTAGGGAAACGCCAGCGGTGCGCAGCAGCCGTTTGGCAGCGTGCCGACACCGGGCGAGGCTTTGCTTTCATTCAAAGGATGTTCCTCCTTGACAAGAGAATTGAGCGAAGCGCTCACCCCAGCCTATGCAGCGGACAAAAAAAGGGAAGCAGGGCTTTTCTTTTTGCGCCGCTTCCTGTATAATAAAAACATAGCTCCGCACAGCGCGGCATACGCTGTTTTGGGGTGAGAGTACTTTGATCATTGTGCTGAAAAGAAAGCTGCTGCGATACGCGGCGCTTGCTGCGGCATTCATTGTGGCCGCACTTGCGCTGCCGGCAGCGCTGGCGGATACCGCTGCTGTTTTTGCTCCCGCGGGAAGCCGCGTCCCGCACGCGTGGGTCATCGACGCAGGGCACGGCGGGGAGGACGGCGGTGCGGTCGCTGCTGATGGGACAAGGGAGAGCGAGATCAATCTTGCCATTGCGCAGCGGCTGGATGCGCTGCTCGTATTCCTTGGCGAGGAAACGTGCATGACGCGGACAGAGGATGTCTCCATCCATGACGCTGGCGCATCAACGCTGCGGGAAAAGAAACGATCCGACCTTGAGAATCGCGTCGAGCTGGTCAATAATACGCAAGGGAATATCCTTGTCAGTATTCATCAAAACAGCCTTCCGTCATCCAAGCGGACGCACGGCGCACAGGTGTTTTACGGCAAAAAAGAGGGAAGTGCCGAGCTTGCAAGCGCCGTGCAGCTTGCGCTGAACCAAACGGTCAATGCGGGAAACGTGAAAACAGAAAAGGCGATCGACGGAACGATTTTTTTGATGAAAAATGTCCGGATGCCTGCCATTCTGATCGAGTGCGGCTTTTTGAGCAACAGCGCGGAGACCGAGCTGCTTAAAAGTGAAGCGTATCAGCAGAAATTGGCGGTTACAATTGCAGCAGGCATTTTAAGTGCGATGCAGTAAAGCGAAAGAGGTTTACAGTATGGCGAAGGCAAAAAGTGTATTTTTCTGTACCGAGTGCGGCAACGAAACGCCAAAATGGGCGGGACGCTGCCCGAGCTGCGGTGCATGGAACACGCTGGTGGAGCAGACGGTGAGCGACGCAGTCAAGGTCAAGGCAGGCGCACACCGCACACTGCGCACCAGGGCGCGTCCCATCGGCGAGCTGGATACCGCACAGGAGCTGCGCTTTCTCACCGGTATGGGTGAACTGGACCGTGTGCTTGGCGGGGGAGCGGTTCAGGGCTCGCTTGTGCTCGTCGGCGGCGCGCCGGGCATCGGCAAATCGACGCTGATGCTCCAAATTTGCGGAAAACTGAGCAAAAACGCAAAAATTTTGTATGTTTCCGGCGAGGAATCGCCGCGTCAGCTCAAGCTGCGCGCAGATCGTCTCGGTGTCTCCTCGGACAAGCTGTATGTGCTGTCAGAGACCTGCCTTGGCGATGTGCTGCAATCTGTTGAGGACGAAAAGCCTGACGTTTTGATCGTTGACTCCATCCAGACGCTTTTTCAGGAGTCGCTCGAATCACCTGCCGGCAGCGTCGCGCAGGTGCGCGCCTGCACGCTGGAGCTGATGCAGCTTGCCAAAGGGGAGGGCATCACCGTCTTTGTCATCGGACACGTCAACAAGGAAGGCTCTATCGCCGGTCCGAAGGTTCTGGAGCATATGGTCGATTGCGTGCTGTACTTCGAGGGTGAGGCACACATGAGCTACCGTATTCTGCGTGCGGCAAAGAATCGCTTTGGCGCAACGAATGAGATCGGTGTTTTTGAGATGCGCAGCGAGGGGCTCGTTGAGGTGCCGAACCCTTCGGAAATGCTGCTTTCCGGGCGTCCTGCTGATGCGCCCGGCACCTGCGTGACCTGCGTGATGGAGGGGCAGCGCCCAGTGCTGGCTGAGGTGCAGGCGCTGCTTGCGCCCGCGGCGCAGTCGGCTGCGCGGCGGACAAGCAATGGCTTCGACTACAACCGTGCTGCCATGCTGATGGCGGTGCTCGAAAAGCGCGGCGCGCTTAAGGTATCAGGATGCGACGCTTTTTTGAACGTTATCGGCGGACTGAACGTGGACGAGCCGGCGGCAGACCTCGCCGCTGTGCTGGCGCTCGCATCGAGCTATCTCGACAGGCCTGTCGGCAACCATGTTGCCGCCATCGGTGAAGTCGGTCTGACGGGCGAGCTGCGCAGCGTGAACCACTTGAGCGAGCGACTGAGCGAGGTGCGGCGGCTCGGCTTTGAAACGTGTATCATTCCAAAGCAGCACAAGGACCAGATCCGTGCGCCGCAGGGGCTCGCGCTGATCGAAGCGCGCAACATTGCTGATGCGCTGCGCGCCATCGTACAGGCGTGAGTGCTTGCCGCTATAAAGCAGTCTGCAAAAAGGAGGTTTTGCTGCGGACGGCAGATGCAGCGATGCATTTCAGTGCATCATGTTTTATTCCGGTCCCCTGAATTGAACAAAATTTTTATTTTGTTCAATTCAATATCCAAAATAATTAAGAAGCTTTCGCTTCCCCATTGTTAAGGACAAACTGAACAAAATTGATATTCTTGTTCAATTTTTAATATGCTCTGGTATGGTCTGTACGTTGATTTACATATACCACACCCAAAGCAAACTTGTCAAGAAAAATCTTTCTGTTCCTTGCGGAAATCTTCTGCAACCGCTACGCGACGGCCTACGGCGCGCTGTGTGAGCTTCTACGGCTATCGCCGTACCGGAGACCGCCTGACGTGTTGCGTACTCCTACGGGCTCCTATACGCTATTACGCCATGCCTGCGGGCGCATTAACGCTTTTAATGCGTTAATGCCAAATATTGCGCCCTCTCGCTAAAGCTCGTGAACGCAATCTAAGGATGCGTTTTCGATGGAAAATCTTCTACCGCCAGCAGCATCTACCCTTCGGAGTATTTGTTGTCATGGCGCTTTTTTTGTGCTTATACCCTGCGCATAAACGCGCCCTAAGAATACAAGGGTCAAGATAAACGGCTTCGCCGCCCTTGTATTCAGGCGCGCCCATGCGCATGGTAAGGGCACAAAAGCACCTTGACAACAAAATACAATCCGAAAGGAGGTCGAAGCCGATGGCGCAACGAAGAAGATTCTCCATCGACGAAAAACAGGCCGACACGGTAGTGAAAGCGTTGAAGATGGCGCTACACCAGATGTACACCATCAAAGACGAAAGTCCCTACGCAAGCTGGCTGATCGCCGAAATGGAAACGCTTCAATTCAAACTGGAAACTTACAAATTTTACAAGGAGGACTAACGAAAATGGCAGGCAAAACGATAGAAGCAAGGTACATGCTCGAGGGCAAGCTCGAAGCGATCGAGACAATCGAGAGCAGAATAGACTACCTCGAGCAGCAGAAATACACGCCGGAGGAAGGAGAAACGCTGAGCGACTGGCAGAAGGAAGCGAACGACAAAAACCAGAGGAAAACCGAAGGATTGAAGCTGGTAATCGAGCTGCTGCTAAAGTAAGAGAAAAGCGGGACTGGGAGAAATCCCAGTCCCCTCTTCTTTCGGCACATCCGGCAAATACCACAAACGGCACTCGACATTTGAACCAATCGAATTGTAAATGCAGGATAAAGCAATTTCAATGTCTGAATCTTTGAACTCTAAAACGCGAAATTTATCCGTATTATGGTCATGCCAAATAAATTCAATCATTCTTTTCGCCATCCTTTCGGGGAAACATCTGCGCCATGTAAGCGCTTATCATAGCAGCCTGTGCAGCTGAAAAGGCATCCTGTTCAGCTGCTTTCTTTTTTTCCTTTTTGGGACGCTGCTCATAGGCGCAGAGAGAACCGAGAACAACAGATATTGCCAGCGGGACCCAAAAATAAGAACCCTGAATTGAAAATCCGACACCGGCGAGGAATACAGCGAGATACGAACCGAAACGGGCATAGCGGCGGAGCGCAAAAACAAGAACGTTAATCATTAAAGTCATCCTCTTCCCTATCAATTTCCATCGTTTTTAGAGCTTTCAGCGGAGAGCGGGAACGCATCACTTTCAAATCGCTGGACACCGTGCGATAAGTAACGGGCGGGCGTTCGGGAGCATTGAAGCTGTCAAAGTATTTGAAATACGCGGGCAGCCAAAGGAATTTGAACGAGAAAATAGAGCCGAATTTGAGGTTATCAGCAATACGGCTATCCCCTTGCGCAGACGCTTCCACAAGGGCAACTTTGCGGATGATGGGACGGACAACGCCAATGCAGCCGAACAGGCAGGACATAAGCACCATCGAATCGGTAAGGTCGCGAAGCTTTTTATCAATGTCGAACGCCTGCGAGTT
>DHMW01000081.1:4817-8278 GCA_002405995.1 Oscillospiraceae bacterium UBA4632 | reverse complement strand
TCGCCGAAGCAGATGGCCTTGGCGGCGATGATGTGCTCGAGCGGGCCGCCCTGCGTGCCGGGGAACACGGCGGAGTCGATCTTCTTGGCGAGGTTGATGGTCTCCATCTCGCCGGTCTCGATGTTCTTCTTGGTGATCTCGTTCTTGCAGAGGATCAGGCCGCCGCGGGGACCGCGGAGAGTCTTGTGGGTGGTGGAGGTGACCACGTCGGCATACGGCACGGGGTTCATGTGCACGCCCGCGGCGACAAGGCCGGCGATGTGCGCCATATCGACCATGAAGTACGCGCCGACGGAATCGGCGATCTCGCGGAACTTGGCGAAGTCGATCTTGCGGGGATAGGCGGAGGCGCCGGCCAGGATCATCTTGGGCTTGCACTCCTGCGCGATGCGGTAGAGCTCGTCATAGTCGATCTGCTCGGTCTCATCGTTGAGGGAGTAGGGGACCTGATGGAAATACTGGCCGGAGATGTTGACCGGGCTGCCGTGGGACAGGTGGCCGCCGTGGGCGAGGTTCATGCCCATGAAGGTGTCACCGGGCTGGAGCAGCGCCTTGAACGCGGCGAGGTTGGCGGAGGCGCCGGAGTGGGGCTGGACGTTGGCGTGCTCGGCGCCGAAGAGCTGGCAGGCGCGCTGGCGGGCGATCTCCTCGGTCTTATCGACGCAGTAGCAGCCGCCGTAGTAGCGCTTGCCGGGATAGCCCTCGGCGTACTTGTTGGTCAGGCACGTGCCCATCGCCATCATGACGGCGGGGGAGACGATGTTCTCAGAGGCGATCAGCTCGATGTTGCGCTGCTCGCGGTGATACTCCTCCTCGATGGTCGCGCCGACCTCGGGATCGTACTGGGACAGGAATTCCATGGTTTCCTTGATCATGGTGCAGGTTCCTCCTCTTGATAAAGTGAAGTTGTGCCCGGGCGGTCCTGCCCGGACCGGGATGAGTCTGCCGGGCAGACTCCGTGCGGTGCTCTCTACCCCTTAGGATAGCAAAAAAATGAAGGCGCTGTCAAGAAAAACAGGGATGCGGCGGAGCTGCTTTTATTAGGAAAAAAGCGCGCATCGCCTTAAAAAGGCAAAACTCGCCAAAACGAAGCGGAAAAGGATTGACGGATGTTATGCAGTCTGCTATGCTGAGGCTGCAAACGCCCTGCATTGGGCGGTGCAGAACGGCAGAGTAGGGAGCCATGTGTTTCGCCGGAAAGGCGAGCAGTGCCGCTGGGATGGGAAGTTGCCCACGGACGAAAAACCCATGGTTTGCAGTATGGCCCCCGCATCCGCTTGCCACTCAGATGAGAGCATTGTGAGGCCTCTCCTCCGCGTGGTTCCTGCCATCCGGGGGGAGAGGTGTTTTCTTTTTTCGCCGGATCAAGCCGCAGCGCGCAGCCCTGCTGCCGCGGAAAAGATCTTTTTGAAAAAGGAGGTCCTCACAATGTTTTCCGATATCGCGCAGCTGTCCCCCGCGGTGTGGGGGATTCTTGTCGCCGCAGTCGTTGTGCTGGCGGCGGCGGTCGTCCTTGTGTGCCGCTCGTCCTCGCTGTCCACGCGCAAAATGGTCACCATCGCCATGCTGACGGCGGTGTATGTGGTGCTGAGCCTGGTGGGTACGCTGAACCTCTGGTGGATCCGCATCAGCGTGGATTCCCTGCCGATCATCCTCGGCGCGCTGCTCTACGGCCCCGTCGGCGGCCTGCTGGTGGGTCTGCTCGGCAGCTTCATGAACCAGCTCATCACCTACGGCCTGACGGCTACGACCGTGCTTTGGGTCATCCCCGCCGCCGCGCGCGGGCTGATGATCGGCGCGTATGCAAGACGCCATGACTATGAGCTCTCCCGCACGCAGATCATCGGCGTGCTGTGTGCGACGGCGGTCATTGTCACCGCGCTCAACACGGGGGCGATGTATCTCGACAGCGTGATCAACGGCTACTACAGCTACGCCTACGTTTTCGGCGGCATTGTGACGCGCGTGGCCGCAGGCATCGCCACGGCGCTCGTGATGAGCTTTGTCGCGCCGCCGGTGGTGAGCATGCTCGACCGCTCGCTGCGCACGGTGCGCACGGCGCAGTAAAAACAAATTCAAAAAAAGGAACCGCAGTGAATTTCACTGCGGTTCCTCTTTTTTGAGACCATCGAAGAAGCGGCGTAGCCACTTCTTCGAGAAAGATTCGCTGCGTTTCGTGCCTCGCGAGGCTCGACACGCACTCCGCGCAAAGAGTAAATCCCGACGCACATGTCGTCGGGATTTACGGATCAAAATCATTTCGCGTCTGCGGGCGCGAAAGTCTGCGACGCTTTTTATTGCCGCTCGTTTTCGACGAGCGACAATAAAGTTTGCTCGAAGCCGTATTGGCCGCGGAGGCGGCGGGCTTCGGCGAGCTTTTTGACGCCGCGGCGACCGGTGCGATGGCAGCGGAGCATCAGATTTTTCGGCGAGTGGGCAAAGTCGATGAACTCGATGACGTCCACATCGTAGCCCTCGTCCTCCAGAACAGCTGCGCGGATAGCGTCGGTCAGCAGCGCCGAGAAGCGCTCCTGGAAAAGCCCGTGGGAGAGCAGGATATCGAAATCGCCGCCCTTCCGGATGGTCCTGTTGACCTCGTGCTGGCAGCAGGGGACGGAGAAGATGTGCTCGACGCCGCGCGAGATGGCGTAGTGCAGGGCATAGTCGGTCGCGACGTCGCAGGCGTGGAGCGTGACGAGCATGTCGATGCGCTCGGCGTAGAGCACGTCGCGCGTGACGTCGGCGACAACGAAATGAAGGCCTTCGTAGCCGTAGCGCGCGGCGACGGCATTGCAGTGCTCGACGACGTCCGCTTTGAGGTCATAGCCGATGATCTTGGCGCGCACGCCGCGCTTGACGGCGAAATAGTAGTACAGCACGAACGTGAGGTACGATTTGCCGCAGCCGAAGTCCAAAATCGTGATCTCGTCGCGGCCGTAGGCGCGGAACGCGTCGTCCACCAGCTCGATGAAGCGGTTGATCTGCTTGTATTTGTCGTACTTTGCCTTGACGATCCTGAAGTCCGGCGTGAACACGCCGAGATCAACGAGGGCGGGAATGTTTTCCCCCTCCTGCAAAATATATTCTTTCTTGCGGTCGTGCGGGGCGGGTACGGCAGCGCGGGCTGCGCCGGACTTGGCCGTGCACTTGTACGCGCCGTTCGCCTTGCGGACGTACTGGCGCGTTTCGCTCTCGGTGCAGAGCGTGACGGAGCGGAACAGACCGTCCAGCTCCTGCTCGAAGGTTTCGAGCAGCGCGCCGCGCGCGACGTTGCGGTGCGCGACCTTCTGCCCCTGCTGGTATTCGAGCTGAAAAAAGGCTTTGCCGCGCAGCGTGAGGGGCCGCACGGTGACGCGCGAGTGCCCGATGCGCGCGATCGGCTCGGCGAGGACGAGCTTTGTGAGCGTGCCCAGCCGCTCGGAGAGGTCGGAGGCTACAATGCTCATGCGCCGAACCTCTCT
>DHMW01000081.1:0-4764 GCA_002405995.1 Oscillospiraceae bacterium UBA4632 | reverse complement strand
TGCGCGGCGTACAGCTCGTTTTTGCTGTAGGTGTTGTTCTCGTCCTTCAAAAGGAGCTTGATCGCGTCCTTGGCGGTACAGTCGTTTTGCACCATGCAGTCCACCAGCAGCGCCTCGGGCGAGGTGATGTGCTCGACCTCGCGCAGGCGATAGTTGTCGCAGATCTCAACGATGAGGGCGTATTCGCCCTTTTCATACGTCTCCTTCGCGATGAGCTGGTCTTTGACCTCCTGCGGCGTGCCGCGGAAGGTCATCTCGTGGAGCTTCGTCATGTCGTTGCAGAGGCACAGCTTGAGCTGCGCGTTTTCTTCGATGAAGAAGTCGATGACGCTCATGATGCGCTTGGGGGACTCGTAAAAGGCGTAGGTCGCGGTGTCGCCCTTGCGCATCATCATCAGCACGCGGCGGCGGTCCGCCGTCTCGCGCGGGAAAAAGCCGTAAAAGAGGAAGCTCGACAGGTCAAAGCCCGAGATCGACAGCGCGTTGACCGCGGCGCAGCAGCCGGGGATGCCGACGACGCGGATGCCGTTTTCGACCGCCGCGCGGATGAGCTCGTTGCCGGGATCGGAGATGCAGGGCGTGCCGGCGTCGGTGATGACGGCGATATTTTTGCCGGAGGCGAGCTGCTCGATGAACCACCTCGCCTTGCCGTATTCGTTGAACTTGTGGTTGGCGCTGAGGCTGTTGCCGCGGATGCCGAGCTTGTTGAGCAGCACCACGCTGCGGCGGGTGTCTTCGGCGGCGATGATGTCGGCGGCGGACAGGATCTCGCGCCCGCGCTCGGACATGTCGCGCGAGTTGCCGATGGGCGTTGCGACGATATAAAGGGTGCCGGTCGTATTCTGCTGGTCCATAATATAGTAACCTCCGGAGGGCAAAGACTCGTCAGAGAACAGTATAGACCATTTTGCGCCGCCTGGCAAGGCGGGAGGCAGAAGGAATTTCATTTGCTTTTTGCGTCCGCTGCGGTATAATGAAGGAACACCGAGAGATAAAGGAGAGCTTCCATGAAACGTGGATTTTTGCGCCTGGGCGCATTTTCCTGCGCCGCAGCGGCGCTGGTCACGACGGGCGCGCAGGCGCTGAGCGTGGACGAGGCATATGAGATCCTGCAGCGCAGCTATGTGGACAAGCTGCCGCGCGCGGCAAAAACGGCGGAAACGCTCGAGGAGCTGTTTTCCTACACGGACGGCTATACCTGCTACATGGACGCGGCGGAATACGAGGCGTTCCTTGCGGACGTGGAGGGCGAGGCGAGCTTTGCCGGAATCGGCGCGGAGATCGTCTATACGGACGCAGGCATTGAGATCGTCTCCCTGCTGGCGGGCGGCGGCGCGGAGCGCGCCGGGCTTCTGCCGGGCGATGTGATCGTCGCCGTTGAGGGCGAGCGCTGCGTGCCGGGAACGGCGGCGGCGCGCGAAAAGCTTCTTGGCGGCGAGGGCACGCAGGTGAGGCTGACGGTCCTGCGCGCGGACGGCGGCGAAAAGGACTTTACCGTGACGCGCACGCTCGTCACGCAGACGAACACGACGGTCACGGCGGAAAACGGCGTGGGCTACATCGACTGCGGCAGCTTCGGCACGCAGACGGGGACGTATTTTCAGGATGGCGTGCGCCGGTATGACCGCAGTGTGCACGCGTGGATCGTCGATCTGCGCGGCAACGGCGGGGGGCTGACCTCCGCGGCGGTGACGGCGCTGGGGACCTTCGCCGGGCGCGGAGAGCTTGTGTGGATGGCGGACCGCGACGGCAGCGCGGGCGCGGAGCGCTATTCCGGCGCGGAGCTTTCCGACAGGAGAGTGATCGTGCTGACCGACGGAGCGAGCGCGAGCGCATCGGAGATCTTTGCCGCGGGCATCACGGGCACGGGCAGCGGCATCGTGGTGGGCACGCGCAGCTACGGCAAGGGCGTAGCGCAGATCCTGTATGACGGGACGAACTGCCCGTACCTGACGGACGACGCCGTCAAGGTGACGGCGTACCGCTTCTACTGCGCGGGCGGCAACACGACCGACCGCATCGGCGTGCTGCCGACGCTCTATATCCCGCAGGGGCAGGCGGCCGCGGCGGCACAGCTGCTGGCGGGCGAAAAGAGCACGGACGGCGCGGCGTACCTGCATCTGGTGCTGAACGGGCTGGACTTCTATGCAGATATCGCCGCGGCGCAGGAGCAGCCGGCGGTGCTGGACGCCCTGCTGCGCGCGCTTGCGCCGGACGCGGAGCTGTACTGGGGCGAAAACGGCGCGGAGGAGCGCGTGACGAGCGCGCAGGCGCGCGAACGGTGCGGCGCGCCGGATGCGAGCATGGATCTCAGCGACGCCGGCACGAGCGAATACGCGGACGAGATCAACGCGCTGGCGGCATACCGCATCGTGCGCGGCGAAAACGGCAGCTTCCGCCCGCAGGACACGATGACGCGCGCGGAGGTCTGCGCGCTGCTGGCGCAGGCGCTGAACGTGTACGGCGCCGCGGACGGGTACTTTACCGACGTTCCGGCGGACAGCTGGTACGCCGCCTCTGTGAACGCGATGGCGTCGCTGGGGCTGGTCAGCGGCGTGGGCGGCGGATGCTTCGCTCCGAACGCGACGATGACGCAGGAGGAATTCATCACGGTGCTGGGGCGCGTGGTGGAATTTCTGAATCTGGAGGCGCGGGAATATCTGGACGAGCACCCGCTGGCGATCCTGCAGCCGCTGGAGCAGTACCGGGGCTTTTCGCCCTGGGCGATCCGCAGCGCGGATCTGCTGACGCAGTCCGTGACGGATGAGCGCGGCGACGCGGTGACGATGTACTGCACGGGGCTTGAGGGCATCGAGCCGAAAAGCCCCATCCTGCGCGGGCAGGCTGCGGCGGCGCTTTACAACGCGCTGCGCGCAACGGGGGCGCTCCGCTACTGAGCATGGGCTGGTACGTTTACATGCTGCGCTGCGCGGACGGCTCGCTCTACACCGGTATTGCCTCGGACGTGGAAAAGCGCTTTGCCATGCACAAGTGCGGGCACGGGGCGAAGTACACGCGCTCGCACCCGCCCGTCGCAGTCGTGTACCGGGAGCAATTTGCGGATAAGGGCGCGGCGCTGCGGCGCGAGGCCGCTATTAAAAAGCTGCCGCGCGCGAAAAAAATCGAACTGACGGAGGGACGCTGCGATGCGTGAAACGATCGTTGACCGCGCGTATGCCAAAACGCTCCTGCCGCCGCGCAAAGAGGATGGGCACAAGGGAGACTTTGGTAAGCTCTTAGTCCTCGGCGGCAGCGTGGGCTATACGGGCGCGCCGTATCTGGCGGCGCGCGCGGCGGAGCGCTCGGGCTGCGGGCTCGTGTATCTCGGCGTGCCGGAGAGCATCTGGGCGGTCGAGGCAGCGAGATGCGCGGGCGTGATGCCCTTTCCGCTGCCGGAGGCGGACGGAGGGCTGTGCCCTGCGTCGCTGGACGCGATGCAGGATAAGGTCAAGGGCTGCGATGTGATCGCGCTCGGACCCGGGCTTGGGCGCGGGAAGGAGACGGAGCGGTTCGTCCACGCGCTGCTGTGGCAGGCGCGGCAGCCGATGGTGCTGGACGCCGACGGGCTGAACGCGCTGGAGGACTGCCCGGAGAGGCTCGACGACCGGCGCGGGCGCGTGACGATCCTCACGCCGCACGACGGCGAATTTGCCCGACTGACGGGAAAGACCCTTGCAGAGATCGCGTCGGGCGAGCGCTCGGAGCTTGCGAGCCGCTTTGCCTGCGAGCACGCCTGTATCTTAGTGCTCAAGGGGCACCGGACGCGCATCGCGCTGCCGGACGGACGGATGCTCGTCAACACGAGCGGCAGCTCTGCGCTGGCAAAGGGCGGGAGCGGCGATGTGCTGACGGGCGTGATCGCGGCGCTTCTTTGCCAGGGTGCGGGCGCGGGGGACGCGGCGGCGCTCGGCGTGTGGCTGCACGGGCGCGCGGGCGAGCTGCTGGAGCAGGAGCTGACCGCCTACTGCGTTTCGCCCGACGCGCTGGCTGAGCGGGGACTGCCTGCGGCGTTCCGGGAGATCATGGAACTGTAAAAAGAAAGCGCCCGGCGGGATGCCGGGCGCTTTTCTGCATGGATGGGGGGAGGGGTCACTTCCTGCTGGGCAGGCGGTTGGGGTCGTCCGCGTGCTTGACGACCATGCCCGTGAGGGCAAAGAGCGCGATGGCGTTGGGGATGACCATGAGATTGTTGAACATATCGCTCAGCTCCCAGACGAGGTCGTTGGACATCATCGTGCCGAGGAAGATAAAGACGAGCGCGATGACGGTGTAGACCACGGTGCTCTTCTTGCCGAAGAGGTACGCGACGTTGATCTTGCCGAAGAGGTTCCAGCCGAGAATGGTAGAGAAGGCAAAGAAGAACAGGCACACGGCGACGAACATATTGCCCGCGCTCTCGCCGAAGACGACGCCGAAGGCAGTCTGGGCGAGGTTCGCCTTGCCGAGGGTGGTGCTGGCGGCGGCAGCGCCGCACTCGTGGAGGGGGCCGCCTTCGGTATAGAGGGTGGAGATGATGACGAGCGCGTTGAGCGTGAGGACAAGGAAGGTATCGATGAACACGCCGATCATGGCGACGACGCCCTGGTCATGCGGGCACTTGACGTTGGCGAGCGCGTGGGCGTGCGGGGTGGAGCCCATGCCGGCCTCGTTGGAGAACAGGCCGCGCTTGGCGCCCTGGGAGATGGCGATCTTGAGCGCCGCGCCCACGCCGCCGCCGATGATGGCGTTGGGGGCAAAGGCGTACTTGAAGATCATGCCGAAGGT
>DHMW01000102.1:12943-13328 GCA_002405995.1 Oscillospiraceae bacterium UBA4632 | reverse complement strand
CAGCATATTTTCAATAAAAATGCTGCCGCGCACCGTTTGCCGGCGCCCCTTCCGGCATGGACAGCACCCCATTTGTCAGACGTTTTACCGCGCTGCCTGACAAATGGGGTGCTGCTGGAAACCCTCCGACCGGCGTTTTTCTGTTGATGTCTTGAAAAAAGATTTACAGGCGCCCGTAGATGCGGGTCGTCTCGCGGAGGCGCCTTGCAAGCCGCCCGTTCGCTTCGCCCGGCAGCATGCGCCACTGCCAGTTGCCGCCGCTGATGCCGGGGGTGTTCATGCGGCAGCCCTTGCCAAGACCGAGCCAGTCCTGCATCTGCGCGATGAAGAGCCTGCTCTGGCAGCTCATGCCGCCGCGGATGATGCCGGCGTTGAAGCCCTCCTC
>DHMW01000102.1:8116-12834 GCA_002405995.1 Oscillospiraceae bacterium UBA4632 | reverse complement strand
GCCTCCGTGCGCCAGAGGGCGAGGGGCGCGTTGTCGTGCGTGCCGGTGTAGCAGATGCTGTTGAAATTGCAGCTGTGCGGCAGGTAATTGCTCGGGTCACGCGAGTCAAAGGCGAACTCGAGAACCTTCATGCCGGGAAGGCCGGAATCGCTCAGCAGCTGCACGACCTCGGGCGAGGGATAGCCGAGGTCCTCGGCGATGAAGTCGAGGTCGCGGAACCAGCCGGTCAGCACGCCGACGAGCGACATGCCGGGGCCCTTGACCCAGCGGCCGTTCTGCGCGGTCGTCTCGCCGTAGGGCACAGCCCAGTAGCTCTCAAAGCCGCGGAAATGGTCGATACGGATGACGTCGTAGAGCTGCTGCGCGCCGCCCACGCGGCGGATCCACCAGCCGAAGCCGTCCTTCGCCATGGCCTCGTAGTTGTAGAGCGGGTTGCCCCAGAGCTGTCCGTCCGCGCTGAAGCAGTCAGGCGGAACGCCGGAGACCTCGGTGGGGACGTTCCGTTCGTCGAGCTGGAACATCTCGGGCTCTGCCCACACGTCGGCGGAGTCCATCGCCACGTAGATGGGCAGGTCGCCGATGATGCGGATGCCGAGGGAATGGATATAGTCCCTGAGCGCCGCCCACTGGCGGAAAAAGAGAAACTGGATATAGGTGAACAGCTCCACATCCTCGTGCAGCCCGGCGCGGTAGCGCTCAATGACCTCTGCACTTTTGCGGCAGCGGATCTCTTCGTCGTCCCACTCCGTCCACGACTTCATGCCGAAGTGCCGCTTGAGCGCCATGAAGAGCGCATAGTCGGGCAGCCAGCGGGCGTTTTCCTGCTCAAAGGCGGCGACAGCCTCGCGATCGCGCTCATAGCCGCGCACCTTTGCCTTTTGCAGCAGCGCGAAGCGGCTTTCGTAGATCCTGCCGTAGTCTACATAGCGGGGGTCGCTGCCCCAGTCGCAGGCGTTGACCTCTGCACGCGTGAGGAGCTTATCCTTCACAAGCAGGTCCAGGTCGATGAAGTACGGGTTGCCCGCGAACGACGAAAAGCTCTGATACGGCGAATCGCCGTAGCTCGTGGGACCGAGCGGCAGGAGCTGCCAGTATTTCTGCCCTGCGGCGGCAAGGAAACCGGCAAACTCATAGGCTGCCTTGCCCAGCGTGCCGATGCCGTGGGGCGAGGGGAGAGACGAGATCGGCATCAGAATGCCGGAGGAACGTTCGATCAACGGAAATCACTTCTTTCTGGAGAACTGAGGGGATCTTAGCCCTTTACCGCGCCCGCGGCCACACCCTTGATGATGTGCTTCTGGCACAGCAGATAAAACACGATGACGGGGATGATGCTCAGCAGGATCAGCGCCATCGTCGCGCCGAGATCGACGGTGCCGTAGCTGCCCTTGAGATACTGGATGTGGATGGGAATGGTCCAATACTTCGTGCGGTCGAGCACGAGATAGGGCAGCAGGTAGTCGTTCCAGACCCACATGATCTCGAGGATGCCCACGGAGATCATCGTGGGCTTGAGCATCGGCAGCACAACGGAGAAGTACGTGCGCAGCGGACCGCAGCCGTCGATGGCGGCCGCCTCTTCAATTTCAAGCGGGATGGATTTGACAAAGCCGACGAACATGAAGATCGCAAGCCCCGCGCCGAAGCCCAGGTAGATGATGGGGATCGTCCACGGTGTGTTCAGCTTGAGTGTATCCGCCGTTTTCGACAGGGTGAACATGACCATCTGGAACGGGACGACCATCGAAAAGACGCAGAAATAGTATACGATGCGGCAGAATTTGCTGTCCACGCGCGCAATATACCACGCTGCCATGGAGGTGCACAGCAGGATCAGCGCCGTGGAGACCACGGTGATGAACAGGCTGTAGCCCGCGGACTTCAGAAACGGGTAGTTGCCGAAGGTCAGCCCCTTGATGAAGTTTGACCAGCCGGCAAAGCTCTCCTCATTCGGGAGGGCGAAGGTGTCGGTCTTGACAAAGGTGTTGAGCTTGAAGGAGTTGATGACCACCGTGAGCACGGGCAGCACATAGATGATGCAGATGACCGCCAGCACAACGGACAGAATGGTCTTGCGCCGTTTCTCGGCAGAGAGGGACTGCTTGTTCATTACTGCTGCACCTCCTTTTTGCGGCTGGAATTGAGCTGGAGCAGACCGATGGATGCCACGAGGATGAAGAACAGCACGGCCTTGGCCTGCGCGGTGCCGCGCGAGTTGGCATTCTGACCGTAGAAGGTGTTCAGGATGTTCAGCGCCAGCATCTCGGTCGTCTTGATGGCGCTGCCGTCGGGCAGGATATTGTAGGGTTGGCCGCCCGTGAGGGCGAGGTTCTGGTCGAAAAGCTTGAAGCCGTTCGTGAGCGACAGGAACGTGCAGATCGTGATCGACGGCATCACGTTCGGGATCGTGACCCTCCAGAGCGTCTGCCAGCGGCTCGCGCCGTCGATCTTCGCAGCCTCGAGCATATCCTCCGGCACGGCCTGGAGACCGGCGATGTAGATGATCATCATATAGCCGATCTGCTGCCAGCACATCAGGATGATTAGCCCCCAGAAGCCGTACTTCGTTTCCAGCAGAATGGACGTGCCGTAGCGCGAGAGGATGCCGTCAAAGATCATCGACCAGATGTAGCCGAGCACGATGCCGCCGATGAGGTTGGGCATAAAGAACACCGTGCGGTAGAGATTGCTGCCCTTGATGCCCTGCGTGAGCGCGTAGGCCACGGCAAAGGCCAGCACGTTGATCAGCACCAGCGAAACAACCGCAAACAGCGCCGTGAACCAGAACGAATGGACAAAGCTCGCGTCCTGAAACGCGCGGCGGTAGTTTTCAAGACCGATGAACGTCGCGTCGCTCGTGACCTTGAACTTGCAGAAGGAGAGATAAATGCCCTTGAAGAACGGGTAGACAAAGCCGATGATGAATGCGCAGACCATCGGCCCCATGAACAGCGGGGACCAACGGCGGGTGGATCTGCGGATCGTCGTGCTGTTGACTGCCGCGCCGTCACGCTTGTGTTTCAAATCGATCAACTCCCAACCAAGATATTTTTTCTGTACACAGTGCGCGCCTCATGCAGCGCGCGCCGTGAGATGCAGAGGGGGGCGGGCGAAATCGCCCGCCCCTCCGTTCAGTTATGCAGCTTTGCCGGTCAGGCGGCCTTAGCCGTTGGCAGCGGCGTACTGGGTGGCCCAGCCGTCCACAAACGCGGTCTTGACCAGCTCCCAGTTGGCGTCGGTCTGGTCGGCGTCGTACTGGTTCATCGCGGAGACGAGCGCGGCGCGGTAAGCGTCAACGTTGGGCTGGAAGTTGGTGACCCAGGGCATGACGTAGTTGCCGTTCATGGCATACTCGTTGGCGTCGGCCAGGAAGCCGTTGGTGGATTCGGCGGCATTCTTGTAAGGCATGGCGGCGAATTCATCGACCAGCATGCGGGAGACCTCAGCATCGGTGACCATCCACTTCATGAAGTCCAGCGTCGCCTGAATGTCCTCGGCAGAAGCCTTGGCGTTGACAGCCCAGCAGTTCTCGGTGCCGCAGTTGAGGCCGGCCTTCTCCTCGCCGTCCACACCGCAGTAGAAGGGGATCATGGAAAGGTTGTCCAGACCGTACTGGCCGTCGCCGGTGCCGGTGAGAGCAGCCCATTCCCAGGAGCCGTTCTGATAGAACACGGCCTGCTCCTTGCCGAACTCGCCCTGAGCGTCAAAGCCGCCGGCAGCCAGGTCAGCAGGATTCACAGCGCTGTTGTTGATGTACAGATCCCACAGGTTCTTGTAGTTCTGCATATAGGTACCCTTGATGCTCGGGGGGCAGACCTTCCAGGCGTCGGGATCGTCAACAGACTCATAGTAGTATTCGAGGTTGGCAAGGTGGCCGGTGAAGCGCCAGCTGGAGTCGTCGCTCATGGAAGAGGAGGTGAAAGCATCGAAGCCGAGCTCGGAAGCGCGGGCGTGGATGTCCTCGGCGACCTTCTTGAGGGAGTCGAAGTTGGTGATGTCGGCGAGGGTGTAGCCGGCCTTCTCCAGCAGATCCTCGTTGACGATGATGCCGTAGCACTCATAGCAGTAGCCGATGGAGCAGAGCTTGCCGTTGTCGTCATAGAGGTTGTAGGCGTCGGTGCTCAGCTCGTTGGCGATGTCGGTGCCGGTCAGGTCGTAGCAGTAGTCACCCCAGGTGCCGACGGCGGCCTGGTTGCCGACGACGAACATCGTCGGGGCTTCGGCCTTGTCCATCTCGGCGGTCAGGGTCTCGTTGTAGGTGCCGGAGGCGGCGGTCAGAACGGTGACGGGCACGCCGGTCTTCTCGGTGTACATGCCGGCGACCTTCTGCAGCGTGGCGTCAGCCTCGGGCTTGAAGTTCAGCCAGTAAACGCGGCCGGTGGCGGTGGTATCGCCGTCGCCGCTGCCCTGCGTGTCATCCGTCTTGTCGCCGCAGGCGACGAGGGAGAGCGCCATGACAAGGGCAAGGATCAGTGCAAGATACTTTTTCATGATGTCATTAAACTCCTTTTCAAATTTATTTTCGCGCGTTGACCGCGGGAAAATCATTTTGCCAGATCGCGCACGGAAGCGCCCGTGCGCAGGACGGTCGGCAGCGTAACGTGGCGGTTGCCGCCGCGCCCCTCGACCATGTCGAGCAGGATCTCCACGCTCGTTTCGCCCATGGCGGTCTTTGGCTGGCAGAGGGTGGTGAGCATGGGGTGGATGTACTCGGAGAC
>DHMW01000102.1:4708-8018 GCA_002405995.1 Oscillospiraceae bacterium UBA4632 | reverse complement strand
TCGCGCAGGGCGCGCATCGCGCCGATGGCCATATCGTCGGCGATGGCGAATACGGCGGTAAAACCGGCGGGGGAGCGCAGACGTTCGCGCATGGCGGCGTAGGCGGTGGCAATGGTAAAATCCTCGGCGCAGATCAGGTCCTCCGGATATTCCGTAAGACCAAAATCGCGCAGTGCGCGCCGATAGCCCAGGTAGCGCAGCTGGGAAATGGAGCAGTCGCCGGGATCGGCGGTCAGCACGGCGATGCGGCGGTGGCCGTTTTTGTAAAGCTCCGCCACGGCGCGGTACGCCTCCTGCTCGTCGGCGATGGAGACGGAGGAATACTCTGTCTGGCACAGCGTGCCGTAGGAATTGGTGTAGGTGCAGCAGACGAACGGCACGTTCAGCAGCGCGACCTCGCCGGGCGTATAATCGCTGCGCCCGCCAAGAAACACGATGCCGCGCAGGCGCTTTTCGCGCTCCATCACCGCGCCGCATTTCAGCTCGTCGTCGCACGAGGAGATCTGCCGCATGACCATCGTGTAGCCCGCGGCGTCCAGCCTGCGCTCGATGGCATGGATGATGTCGGTATAAAAAGGATTCTGCACGCCGCGCACCACCAGGCCGATCGCATCTGAGCGGATCCTGACAAGGTCGCGCGCGCTGTTGTTGGGCACGTAGTTGTGCATTTCGATGACTGCGCGCACACGCTCGCGGCAGTCCTCGCTGACGTCGGGACGGTCGTTGAGCACGCGGGAGACGGTGCTGACGCTCACGCCGGAAAGCCGTGCAATATCCTTAATGGTCAAGCGGCAGCGCCTCCTTTGCCGGTACGGCAGCGCCGGAAACCTTACCGGTAACGTTTCCATACCTCTTGTTTTTATAATAGCCGCACCGTCCCGCTTTGTCAAATGAAAGCTGCGGTTTTTTGGAAAGAATGTAGAAATGCACAACGGAACAGGAGCGTTTCTTTGCAGAATGAACAAGGGGGGGTGGGAGCTGCCAGGTGCTCCGAAGCATAAAGAAGATCCCTCATCTCGCCGGAGCCTGCCATGCGGCACAGAACGAAATGAGGGATCTGTCATTGAAAATGCAGCGGATCGGGGAAATTACTTCAGCAGCAGCTCTGCGATCTGGATGGTGTTGGTCGCCGCGCCCTTGCGCACCTGGTCGCCGCAGCACCAGAGGTTCAGCCCGCGCTCATCGGTCAGATCCTCGCGGATGCGGCCGACATAGACGATGTCCTGATCGGACGTGTCGAGCGGCATGGGGTAGCGCTTGTTCTTGAGATCGTCCACGAGCTTGCAGCCCGGTGCGTTCGCAATGAGCTCGCGGGCGCGCTCGACGCTGATCTTCTCCTTCGTGCGCAGCACGACGGAGACGCTGTGGCTGCGGACGACGGGCACGCGCGCGCAGGTGCAGCTGACCTTCATCTCGGGCAGGTGGAGGATCTTGCGGCCCTCGTTCTGCATCTTCATCTCCTCGCTGGTGTAGCCCTCGAAGGCCTCGCCGCCGATCTGGGGGATGATGTTGTAGGCGATCTGATACTGGAAGACCTTGGGTTCAAGGTGCTTGCCCTCGGCAAGAGCCTTGACCTCATTATTGAGCTCGTCGATGCCGCCCTTGCCCGCGCCGCTCACGGCCTGATAGGAGGAGGCGATGATCGTCTCGATGGGGCTCTCCTTGGCCAGCGCGTTGATGGCCACGAGCGTGATGATCGTGGTGCAGTTGGGATTCGAGATGATGCCCTTGTGCCACTTCACGTCCTCGGGGTTGATCTCGGGGATGACCAGCGGCACGTTGGGATCGAGACGGAACGCGCTCGAGTTATCGACGAACACCGCGCCCGCCTTGACGATCGAGGGGGCAAAGCGCTCGGCGATGTCGTTCTCCGCCGCGCCAAGCACGATGTCCAGCCCCTCGAACACGTCATCGGACGCCTCAACGATGGTGCACTCCTGCCCGCGGAACATGACCTTGCTGCCCGCGCTTCTGGCGCTCGCGATGGGGCGGAGGGACTCAGCGGGGAAGCTGCGCTCTTCCAGGATCTTTATCATTTCCTGACCGACGGCGCCCGTAGCGCCGAGAATACCGACACTGACCTGTTTCATTATACTACATTCTCCTTTACAAAGCTGTGATACAGGACGCGGATCGCCTGCTCAAAATCTTTTTCCTCCACACCCACAATGATGTTCAGCTCCTCCGGGCCCTGCGTGATCATGCGGATGTTGACGCCGTTTTCGCCGAGCTTGGCAAAGATCTTGCCGGATACGCCCGGGCGGTAAGCCATCTTCCGGCCGACGGCGGCGACGATGGCGATGTGCTCCGTTACAGTTATCTTATTCGGCTGCACCTCTTTTTGCAGCTCGCCCAGCATCTCGTACAGCACGCGCGATGCCCTGTCAGACGAGACAACGAGCGACACGATGTCGATGCCGGAGGGGATGTATTCCACGTTTACCTCGCGGCGCGCCAGCACGTCAAGGATCTTCAGCAGCGTGCCCGGCTCGCTGGACATGCCGGTCTTGGCGATGGTGATGACGGAAAAGCCCTTCTTGCCGGCAATGCCAGTGATGAAGCCGCCTTCCTCCTGCTCGTCGCCAATGGACTCGAGGATCATCGTGCCGGGATGGTCGGGCGCATTGGTGTTGCGGATGTTGAGCGGGATGTTCTTCTCGCGCACGGGGAAGATCGTCCCCTCGTGCAGCACCTGCGCGCCGATGTAGCTCAGCTCGCGCAGCTCACTGTAGGTCACGCGGCGGATCGGCTCGGGATCGTCCACGATGCGCGGGTCTGCCATCAGGATGCCGGAGACGTCCGTCCAGTTTTCGTAAACGTCCGCGCCCAGCGCTGCCGCCGCGAGCGCGCCGGTGATGTCGCTGCCGCCGCGGGAGAAGGTTTTGATGTGACCGTCGGGCATCACGCCGTAAAAGCCCGGGATCACGACCCTGCGCCCATCGGCCGCGCGGCGCAGCGCCTCGTAGCTTGCGTCCTGATCGACCGTGCCGTCAAAGCGGAATTTGACCCACAGCGCCGCGTCAAGGAAGTCATAGCCGAGGTATTCCGCCATCAGCCTTGCGGAGAAGTATTCGCCGCGCGAGGCAAGCTCGTCCTGACTGATGCCGGTTTTCATCTTGTCCCACAGCATGTCGAACTCGCTGTCGAGGCTGACGCTGAGCCCGCACTCGGCGATGATCTCGCTGTAGCGGTCGCGGATCATGGAGAAGATGTCTTCGCACGTTACGCCGTACTTGATGTGCGCGGCGCAGAGATAGAGAAGATCGGTGATCTTATGGTCGCCGGAAAAGCGCTTGCCCGGCGCGGAGAC
>DHMW01000102.1:1437-4609 GCA_002405995.1 Oscillospiraceae bacterium UBA4632 | reverse complement strand
TTGGCGAACTGGCGGGCGTCGGCAAGCGACGAACCGCCGAATTTCAGAACTTTGAGCATGGGGATGATTCCTCTTCGGCCGCGCAGCGCGCAAGCAGCGCGTGCGGGTCGTCCTTTCGGTAAGATTCGTAGGCGTCAAATGCCTCGCGGGCGCTGCATTCGCGCGTAAAATACTCGCCCATGCAGCGGAAGAGCCATTTGCCCCGCGCGCCGGAGAGATTTACGGAGCAGGGGACAAAGCTGTCAGAATAGAAGCTGCGGCAGCCGGCTGCAACGTCGAGACAGTCGCGCAGCACGTTCGACCCCGTCGGCCAGCCGCCCGCGCCCGCGCCGGAAAAGCTCTGCTTGCCGAAGCGGGAAGCGAACAGCGTGACGAGGTTGCCGGTGCCGCCGGTGTGCGCCTCGGGCGCGGAGGAGGGGAAGAGCGTCGGGCAGACGAAGGCTGCGACGGCGCTGCCGCTTTTCTCCGCGCGGGCAATGAGCTTGTAGGTGAGGCCCTCGGTCTTTGCCTTGGCGATGTCTGAGGCGGTGACGGACGAAATGCCGACGCAGGGGATGTCCTCTTCCCGGATGTTCACGCCAAAGGCAAGGTCGGCGGAGAGGACGAGCTTGCGCCGTGCGTCCAGACCCTCCACATCGGCGGTGGGATCCGCCTCGGCATAGCCGAGCGCCTGCGCCTGCGCGAGCGCAGCGGCGTAATCCGCGCCGGAGCCGGTCATCGCCGAGAGCATATAGTTCGTCGTGCCGTTGAGGATGCCCTCGATCGCGGTGATCTCATCAAGCTCAGCTGCGCGGGAGAGGGAGGTGAGCCACGGGATGCCGCCGCCCGCGGCGGCGGTGCAGCGCAGCGCGACGCCCTTTTCGCTGGCAAGGGAGGTGAGCTCTTCAAAGTGGGCGCACATGAGCTGCTTGTTCGCGGTGACGACGTGCTTGCCCGCGCGCATGGCCGCGCAGAGGTAGCTGTACGCCGGGTCGATGCCGCCCATGACCTCCACAACGATATCAATGGCGGGGTCGCGCACGATCTCGTCAAAGTCTGCCGTTACGGTGCAGGTAAGCTCGGGACGCGGACGGCGCGAGAGCACGGCAGTCACGCGCAGGTCGCCGCGCCCCTCGCACAGCCGGTAGAAATGCGAACCGACGGTGCCGAAGCCCAGCAGCGCGATATTTGTCATTTTCAAGACCCTCTTTCGTTTTCGGAATGCTCCGCCAAGTGCGGACGATTTTGTGCGGTTTGACCGAAGTGTCCCTGGCATAAAAACACTTGACTTTTTGATGGGAACAATATAACATAGCGTTTGTGAAAATACAATAGGGAAAAGCGAAAAAACTTTCCCTGTGAGATACGGGAGGAATCATCATGCAGTATCAGAGCACCCGGAACAAGGACCTGAAGGCGAGCAGCGCGCAGGCGATCCTGAACGGCCTTGCGCCCGACGGCGGGCTTTATACCATGCCGTCGTTCGACGGCATCCGCTTTGACTACACCTCTGTCCTCGGGCTGGACACGCTGTCGATGGCTGCGGTCATCCTATCGAAGCTCCTGCCGGACTTTTCGGAGGAGGAGATGGCAAAGCTCGTATGCGAGGGCTACGGCGACAGGTTCGAGACTGTGGATCTTACGCCGACGGTCCCCGTGGGCGGGGATAATGTGCTCGAGCTGTTCCGCGGGCCGACGAGCGCGTTTAAGGACGTGGCGCTCTCCATGCTGCCGCGCCTGATGACGGCGGCGAAGGAAAAGTGCGGCGTCAGCGATGAGATCCTGATCCTGACCGCTACGTCCGGCGATACCGGCAAGGCGGCGATGGAGGGCTTCTGCAATGTGCCGGGCACGAAGATCATCGTCTTCTACCCCTATGGCGGCGTGAGCGCCGTGCAGCAGGCGCAGATGGCGACCCAGGCGGGCGAAAACGTCTGCGTGTGCGCGGTGCGCGGCAACTTTGACGATGCGCAGACGGGCGTGAAGAACATCTTCTCCGCCGTCAGCAGGGAAAAGCTGCTCGACGGCAAGGGCGTTCGCCTGTCGAGTGCGAACTCCATCAACATCGGCCGCCTCGCCCCGCAGGTGATGTACTATTACAGGGCCTACGCCGATCTTGCCGGCGCTGGGCGCATCCATGCGGGCGATAAGGTGGACTTTGTGGTGCCGACCGGAAACTTCGGCGATATCCTCGCGGGCTACTTTGCAAAGGAGATGGGGCTGCCCGTCGGCAGGCTCGTGTGCGCGTCCAACGCCAACAACGTGCTGACCGACTTCCTGCACACGGGGCGCTACGACCGCCGCCGCCCGTTCTACAAAACGGTCTCGCCATCGATGGATATCCTTGTTTCCAGCAACCTGGAGCGCCTTCTGTATCTGCTCTCCGGCGACGACGCGCTCGTCGCGGACCTGATGAAGCAGCTGGGCGAAAAGGGCGCGTACGAGGTGCCTTCGGGCATGCTTGAAAAGCTGCACGAGCTGTTCTGGGCGGGCTGCTGCGGCGACGAGGGCGCCAAGGCTGCCATCGGCAGCGTCTGGCGCGAGCACCATTACCTCTGCGATACGCACACGGCGGTCGCCTGGGATGTGGCGCAGCAGTACAAAAGGGCGAACCCGGATCACAACGCCGTCGTGGTGCTGTCCACCGCTTCACCGTATAAATTCCCGGCCGCCGTGCTCGAGGGCATCGGCGAAAAGGCCGAGGGCGATGAATTCGACGTGATGGAGCAGCTCCACAGGGTCACAGGCGTGCCTGTGCCGAGGAACCTCGCCGGTCTCCGCTCCCGCGCGGTGCGCCACCGCGACGTGATCGGGCAGGATGAGATGCTTGATTACGTGCTGAGCAAAGCGGCGCAGAAAAACTGGAGGAATTGAGGAAAATCCGTATGTATATCACCTGCCTTGACATGGAGGGCGTGCTCGTCCCCGAGATCTGGATCGAATTTGCCCGCGAGAGCGGCATCCCCGAGCTGACGCGCACCACGCGCGACGAGCCGGACTACGACAAGCTGATGAAATGGCGTATGGGCGTGCTGCGCGAGCACGGTCTTGGACTGAAAGAAATTCAGGCGACGATCTCGCGCATCGACCCGCTGCCGGGGGCGAAGGAGTTTCTCGACAGGCTCCGCAGCGAAACGCAGGCGATCATCCTCAGCGATACCTTTGAGGAATTTGCGCAGCCCCTGATGAAAAA
>DHMW01000102.1:0-1376 GCA_002405995.1 Oscillospiraceae bacterium UBA4632 | reverse complement strand
CTGGGCTGGCCCACGATCTTCTGCAACTCGCTTGAGATCGACGGCGACGGCTTCATCAGCGGAATAAAAATGCGCTGCGAGCACTCCAAGCTCACCACCGTGCGCGGTCTTCAGTCCATCGGTTTTGAGACCGTCGCCGCGGGCGACAGCTACAACGATCTTGAGATGATCGAAGCGTCGAAGGCGGGCTTCCTCTTCCGCACGACGGCGCAGATCCGGGAGAAGCACCCTGAATTGCCCGCGTACGAAGGCTATGACGAGCTGCTTGACGCCATTTTGTGCGCGGTACGCGAACAAAATTGAAAAACAGAAGGATTTCCTTCATTTCAACCCCGCGCGCAGGGTACTGCGCGCGGGCTTTCGCCGAAAAGACGGCACAAAAGGTGCTGGTTGTACGGAACATTTGGTCGAAATTGTAGAAAACGGTGAATTTGCTGATGCAAATTCATACATTTTGCCGATTGATTTTTCCCGCCAAAAAATTATGATTATGGGCGAAAAGCGGAGTGCACGGTCCGGAACGCGCGCTCTGTGCAGAAAAACCAACCATGTATCAAATTGGGAGGAGAAACAATGCTTAGCTTCTTGATCTGTCTTGCTTTGCTGATCGGCGGCTATCTGGTCTACGGCAAGGTCGTGGAAAACACCTTCGGCCCGGACGACCGTGAGACTCCGGCTGTCAAGATCAACGACGGCGTGGACTATGTCGTCCTGCCGCAGTGGAAGCTGTTTATGATCCAGCTTCTGAATATCGCGGGCCTCGGTCCCATCTTCGGCGCGCTGCAGGGCGCTCTGTGGGGACCCATCGTGTTCCTGTGGATCACCTTCGGTACCATCTTTGCCGGCGCTGTCCACGATTACTTCTCCGGCATGATGAGCGAGCGAAACGAAGGCGCGTCCATCTCCGAGATCGCGGGCATTTACCTCGGCGGCGCAATGAAGAATGTCATGCGCGTGTTCAGCGTGGTGCTGCTCGTTATGGTCGGTACGGTCTTTGCGGTCGGTCCTGCGGGCCTGATCGTCACCCTGTTTAAGAACGGCGGCCATGACGGCGTTGTCACTACCACCCTGTTCTGGCTCATCATCGTTCTCGTCTACTATTTCATCGCGACCTTCATTTCCATCGATAAGATCATCGGCAAGATCTACCCCCTGTTCGGCATCTGCCTGATCATCATGGCGCTCGGCGTTGCGATCGGCATTTTCGTCAATCCCGATTACACCATTCCCGAGATCTGGAGCAACTTCACCAATATGCATCCCTCCGGCACGCCGGTGTGGAGCTTCATGTTCATCACCGTCGCCTGCGGCGCGATCTCCGGCTTCCATGCCACGCAGAGCCCGCTGATGGCGCGCTGCATGAAGAGCGAGAAGCA
>DHMW01000066.1:1799-3507 GCA_002405995.1 Oscillospiraceae bacterium UBA4632 | reverse complement strand
CCCACCGCGGACGTGGAGGGCTACGACGCGCGGCGCAAGCTGGTGCTCAGCGCGAACCTCGCCTTCGGCGCGTCGGTGCGGGAGGAGGAGATCCCCTGCTTCGGCATCTCGAGCGTGGAGGAAAAGGACTTCGCCGCCTGGCGCGAGCTGGGCAGGGTCTGCAAGCTCTTTGTCCGCGCCGAGCGGCACGAGGGCCGCGTCTCCGCCTTTGTCTGCCCCACGCTCTTCCCCGCCGCGTCGCCGGTCGCGCAGACGAACGGCACGGGCAACCTCGTCACGCTGCGCGGCGCGCGCTTCGGTGAGCTGAGCTTTTCCGGCGCGGGCGCGGGCGGCTACCCCACCGGCAGCAGCGTGCTGAGCGACTGCGTGGACGTCATCGAGGGCTGCCCGAGCTTCTACGTCTCGCGGCACGAGGCGAAGCACATCGACAATTCCGCGGCGGTCGGCCGCTTCTACCTGCGCACGGGCAGCGAGACCGTCTGCACCGGCCCCATCACCGTCGCCGAGGCCTTTGCGCGCGCCGAGCGCGCGCGCTCGTGCGGCGAGCCGGTATTCTTAGCAAGGATCGAAGAGGAGTAAAGAAAATGCTTAAAGTTCTGAAATTCGGCGGCTCGTCGCTCGCCGACGCCCAGCAGTTCGCCAAGGTCAAGGCCATCGTGGAGGCCGACGAGTCCCGCCGCGTGGTCATCGTGTCCGCGCCCGGCAAGCGCTTTTCCGGCGACCACAAGATCACCGATCTTTTATACCTCTGCGCCGCGCACATCAAATACGGCGTGAGCTGCGAGGAAATTTTTGACATGATCCGCACGCGCTATCTCGAGATCGCGCACGACTGCGGCCTGAAGCTCGACCTGAATCCCGACTTCGACGCCCTGTGGGCAAAAATGCAGGAGGGCATCGAAAAGGACGAGCTGGCCTCCCGCGGCGAATACTTCTCCGCGCGGCTGATGGCCGAGTACCTCGGCTACGAGTTCCTCGACGCCGCCGAGTGGGTGAAGTTCCGCTTCGACGGCACGGTGGACACCGACGCGACCTATGAGGCGCTGCGCCGCGCCGCGGGCGACCGCAGCGTGGTCATTCCCGGCTTCTACGGCGTGATGCCCGACGGGCGCATCCGCACCTTCTCCCGCGGCGGCAGCGACATCACCGGCGCGCTGGCGGCGGCGGCGCTGGACGCCGACGTCTACGAAAACTGGACGGACGTCTCCGGCATCCTGATGGCCGACCCGCGCATCGTGGACGATCCCGCGCCCATCCGCCACCTCACCTACGGCGAGCTGCGCGAGCTGAGCTACATCGGCGCGCAGGTGCTCCACGAGGGCACCATCTTCCCCGTGCGTGAGAAGAACATCCCGCTCAACATCCGCAACACGAACGAGCCCGAGCACCCCGGCACCACCATCCTCGAGAGCATCGAGGAGGACACGAACGACGGCAGCTTCATCACCGGCATCGCGGGCAAGAAGGGCTTCTCCGTCATCACCATCGCCAAGACCGGTATGTCCGGCGACCCCGGCACGCTCGTGCGTATTCTGGAGATCCTCGCCAAGCACGAGGTCAACGTGGAGTATATCCCCTCCGGCATCGACATCATCTCGCTGGTGGTGGAGAGCAAAAAGGTCTCCAAATGCCTCTACGCCATGCTGGGCGAGCTGCAAAAAGAGGTGCAGCCGAATAAGATAACGGTGACGGAGCACATCGCGGTCGT
>DHMW01000066.1:0-1736 GCA_002405995.1 Oscillospiraceae bacterium UBA4632 | reverse complement strand
GCGGCGGTCGGCCGGAAGATGGCATACCGCCCCGGCGTTTCCGGCAAGATCTTTGCCAAGCTCGGTGAGAACGGCGTGAACATCCGCATGATCACGCAGGGTCCCGAGGAGCTGAACATCATCGTCGGCGTGGAGGAAAAGGACTTCGCGCAGGCCATTCGCGTACTGTATGACAGCTTTGTCAAGGAACATATTTAAGGAAAAAGTGAGGGTAATACCATGAAGCTCTATAACGTAGGCATTCTCGGCGCGACGGGCGCCGTGGGTCAGGAAATGATGAAAATTCTTTTAGAGCGCAAGTTCCCTGTCGGTGAGCTGCGTCCCATCGCCTCCGCGCGCAGCGCGGGCAGCGAGATCGACTTCGGCGGCAGGAAGTGCACGATCGTCGAGGCGTCGGACGACGCCTTTGAGGGTCTTGACATCGTGCTCGGCGCGGCGGAGAACGACATCGCCGAGCGCTTCGCGCCCGCCATTGTCAAGGCCGGCGCCGTGTTCGTCGATAACTCCAGCGCCTTCCGTCTCGATCCCAAGGTGCCGCTGGTCATCCCCGAGATCAATCCCGAGGACGTGAAGTGGCACAGCGGCATCATCTCCAACCCCAACTGCACCACCATCGTCACCCTCGTCGCCATCAACGCGCTGGCGAAGGAAAGCCCCATCGAGACCATCATCGCCAGCTCCTATCAGGCGGTCTCCGGCGCGGGCAAGAACGGCATCGACGAGCTGCACGATGAGGTCGCGGCGCTCGCCGAGGGCAAGCCCGTCGAGCCGAAGGTATTCCAGTACCAGATCGCCTACAACGTCATCCCCCAGATCGGCGGCGAGGCGTACATGGGCTACACGAGCGAGGAGATGAAAATGCAGAACGAGGGCCGCAAGATCCTCCACCTGCCCGAGATGAAGGTCAGCTGCACCTGCGTGCGCGTGCCCGTGGTGCGCAGCCACTCCGTCTCCGTCGTGCTGCGCACGAAGGAGAAGATCAGCGTCGAGCGCGCGCGTGAGCTGATCGCCGCCGCGCCCGGCTGTAAGCTGACCGACGACCTTGCGAGCAAGGTCTACCCCATGCCGCTCGACACGAGCGATCAGGACCTCGTCTACGTCGGCCGCATCCGCGACGATCTGACCGACGAGCGCGGACTGAACCTCTGGTGCTGCGGCGACCAGGTCCGCAAGGGCGCGGCGACCAACACCGTGCAGATCGCGGAGCTGCTGCTGGAAAAGTAAAGGCATTTTTGTGAAAGGGAGCCTCTGTCCGATGCCGGACAGAGGCTCCCTTTGTTCATTGCGACATTTTTCCCGCCGTTTTTTTGGTAAGATGGACAGGGCAAAGTGCTTTGACTTTTTCGAAAGAGACTGCTACAATAAAAGAAAAGTGGAAACGTTACCGGTAAGGTTCCCGGAAACAGGCTTTGATTTTTTCATGCAGAGGGTGTCGCCATGACCATCAAGGACATTGCAAAGCTCAGCGGCGTGGGCGTGAGCACGGTCTCCCGTGTGCTCAACGACCGCCCCGACGTGAGCGAGGAAAGCCGCCGCCGCGTGCTGGAGGTCATTGCCGAGCACAACTATCTGCCCAACAATTCCGCGCGCAGCCTTGTGCGCACGAAGTCCGACACCGTCGGCCTTGTGGTGCGCGGCGTGCAGAACCCCTTCTACACCGATATCATCCGCGCCATCGAGCATAAGCTCGACCTTGCGGGCTACACGATGGTCATGCGTCAGATCGCCTCCTGCGA
>DHMW01000112.1 GCA_002405995.1 Oscillospiraceae bacterium UBA4632 | reverse complement strand
CTGATGGATGTGTACGGCGAGGGTGTGCTGATCTTCGGCGACAGCGGCATCGGCAAGAGCGAGACGGCGATCGAACTGATCAAGCGGGGGCATCGCCTTGTGGCGGATGATGCCGTGGAGATCACGCGCATAGGTTCCGTCCTCTCCGGCACCGCGCCGGAGCTGATCCGCAACTATCTTGAGGTGCGCGGCATCGGCGTGATCGACGTGGAAAAGCTCTTCGGCGTGGGTGCGGTGCAGGATTCCACGCAGATCGACCTCGTCATCCAGTTCGAAAAGTGGACCGACAGCACCTATTTTGACCGTCTTGGGCTGGAGGACAGCTATACGACCATCATGGATGTTCCCGTGCCGCAGGTCACGGTCCCCGTCAGCGCGGGACGCAACCTTGCGGGCATCGTGGAGCTTGCCGCGATGAACAACCGCCAGAAGAAGCACGGCTTCAACTCCGCGCGCGAGTTCGCCGCGCAGATCGACGGGCATATCGACCGCATCAACCGCGAGAATGCGGGCGAGCGCTCTGAACCTTAGACAGGGAGGACCTATGACTATGGCGTGGTATACGGCGCTGGATAAAGTGATCGGCGATTATCTTCCGGATCTCGAATGGATCTGCGATGAGCCGATGGCGAAGCACACCTCGTTCCGCATTGGAGGACCTGCCAGGCGCATGGCGTTCCCCAAAACGCGGGAGCAGCTCGTCGTGCTGATGGGCTTTTTGCAGGACGCGGGTATCAAGCCGCTGCTGATCGGCAACGGCACAAACCTGCTCGTCGCCGACGAGGGCCTCGACACCGTGGTCATCGACACGTCCGCCGGGCTTTCCCGCATTGCGCTGACGGGGGAGGGTGAGATCACGGCGGACGCGGGCGTGCCGCTTGCAAAGCTTGCGCTGTTTGCGTGGAAAAGCTGCCTGACGGGGCTGGAATTCGCCCACGGTATCCCCGGCACGCTCGGCGGCGGCGTCGTGATGAACGCGGGCGCCTACGGCGGCGAGCTCAAGGACGCCGTCACCGAGGTGACGGCGCTGCACCCCGATGGGGTCAAGATCCTCAAGCCCGCAGAGCTCGATTTTTCTTACCGCCGCAGCGTGTTTTCCTCCGGCGACGGCATCGTGCTCGGCGCGAAGGTCAAGCTTGCATTGGGCGATCCGGACGCCATCAAGGCGAAGATGGACGATCTGATGGCGCGGCGCAGGGCGAGCCAGCCGCTCGAGCTGCCGAGCGCAGGCAGCACGTTCAAGCGCCCGGCGGGCTATTTTGCCGGCACGCTGATCGAGGGCTGCGGACTCAAGGGCTGCCGCGTCGGCGGGGCAGAGGTATCGCAAAAGCACGCGGGCTTTATCGTGAACACCGGCGGCGCGACCTGCGCCGACGTGCTCGCGCTCATTGAAAGGGTACAGAAGACCGTTTACGACGCGCACGGCGTGATGCTGGAGCCGGAAGTCAAGATCATCCGGTAAACAGAAAGAGAGACAACGATGGAAATTCTGATCATATCCGGCCTGTCCGGCGCGGGCAAGTCCAGCGCCGCCACCTATTTGGAGGACATGGGCTACTACACGGTGGACAATGTCCCCGCCGATATCATTCTGAAATTCGCCGCCTTCTGCGCGCAGAGCGACGGGCGCTATGACCGCGTTGCGCTCGTGAGCGATATCCGCTCGGGCGACGGCAACTTCAACGGCCTGCTCGACGCGATGGAGCGGCTGCGCCAGGGCGGCGATATCTGCCGGCTGCTGTTCGTGACGGCGGACCTTGAAACGATCATCAAGCGCTACAAGGAAACGCGCCGCCGCCATCCGCTCATGTCTGACGGCATGAGCATCGAGCAGGCGATGCACCGCGAGCAGGAGCTGCTGCGCCCGCTGCGCGAGCGCGCGGACTTTGTCATCGACACGACCCATATGCCCGCCCAGAAGCTGCGCAGCGAGCTGTGCCGGCTCTTCGGCGATCAGAACCTGCGCGGCAAGCTGAGCGTGAACGTCATGTCCTTCGGCTACAAATATGGGCTGCCGCTCGAAGCTGACCTCGTTTTCGACGTGCGCTTCCTGCCCAACCCCTTCTACATTCCCGAGCTCAAGCACAAAACCGGCATGGACAGCGAGGTCTACGACTATGTGTTCTCCTTTCCGCAGACCAACGTCTTTATGGACAAGCTCAAGGGGATGCTCGCCTTCCTTCTGCCGCTATACGCCGAGGAGGGCAAGACCACGCTTGTTATCGCTGTCGGCTGCACGGGCGGGCATCACCGCAGCGTGTCCGTTGCACGCTGTATTACGGCGTACCTCAGCGCGCTGGGATACCCTGTTTTTGAAAATGACCGCGACATCACGCGAGGATAGGCCATTTACCGGTGAAAGGGGGCGGCAGAATGTCGTTTGCCTATGATGTGAAGGCTGAGCTGTGCAAAGCGCCGCTCAGCCGCAGCTGCTGCGCCGTGGCGGAGGGCTGCGGCGTGCTGCTGTACGCCAGCTGCTTTTCCGCGGGCGAGGTGCGCATCGTCACAGAAAACGACGAATTTGCCGCGCGGCTGCCGAAGCTCTTTCAGAAGGCGTTTTCCGTCAGGTTTGACGAGCTGCCGGACAGGCAGAGCAGCGGCAAGCGTGTGCTGCGCATCACGCAGGAGGACAAGCTTGCCATGCTCTGGCAGACGCTCGGCTACGACCGGAGCACGCATTTTGCCCTGCATCTCAACTTTGCGCTGCTGGAGGATGAGTGCTGCCGCGCGTCGTTTCTGCGCGGGGCGTTTTTATCCGGCGGCAGCGTGACCGACCCGCACAAGCGTTACCATCTGGAGCTTGCCACCTCGCATATTCAGGCGGGGCGCGAGGTCGAGGCGCTGCTGCGCGACATGGGCTTTGAGCCGAAAAACGTCATGCGGCAGGGCAGCCTCATCACCTACTTTAAGAGCAGCGAGCATATCGAGGACCTGCTCACGCTCATCGGCGCGCCGGGGCGCGCGCTTGAGATCATGGCAGCGAAGATCGAAAAAGAAATGCGAAACACCGTGAACCGGCGCGTGAACTGTGACGCGGCAAACCTCGACAAGGCCGTGCTGGCCTCGCGTGAACAGGTAGAAGCCTTTACACGTCTGACCGAATCCGGCGCGATCAACGACCTGCCGGTGAAGCTGCAGGAGGTCGCCGTCGCGCGGCTGCTTCAGCCGGAGCTGACGCTTTCCGAGCTGGCCGCAACATTCGACCCGCCGCTGACGAAGTCCTGCCTCAACCATCGCATCCGCAAGCTCATGGAGCTTGCGCGCGGCGAAAAAGCGTAAAAAAGGAGAGCGAGCCATGCCGTTTGCCCATCTTCACGTCCATACCGAATACAGCCTGCTCGACGGCGCGTGCCGCATCCGCGACCTGCCAAAGCTCGTCAAGTCGATGGGGCAGACCGCCTGCGCCATCACCGACCATGGCGTGATGTACGGCGCGATCGACTTTTACCGCGCCTGCAAGGCCGAGGGCATCAAGCCCATTATCGGCTGCGAGGTCTACGTCGCCCCACGCACGCGCTTTGACAAGCAGCATGAATTCGACAGCGAAGCCCGGCATCTTGTGCTGCTGTGCGAGAACGAGGAGGGCTACCGCAACCTCTCGTACCTTGTTTCGATGGCGCACGTGGAGGGCTTTTATATCAAGCCGCGCATTGATCTTGATCTTCTGCGCGAGCACTCGAAGGGCCTCATCGCGCTTTCGGCATGCCTTGCCGGTGAAATTCCAAGAAGACTCCGTAACGGGGACTACAACGGTGCAAAGGAATATGCCTTAACACTATCTGACATCTTTGGCTCTGAGCACTTTTATCTCGAATTACAGGACCACGGCATCCGCGACCAGGCCATCGTCAATAAGGGCATCCTGCGCCTGCATGAGGAGACTGGCCTCCCGCTCG
This sequence comes from Oscillospiraceae bacterium UBA4632, assembly GCA_002405995.1. Lineage (GTDB taxonomy): Bacteria > Bacillota > Clostridia > Oscillospirales > Oscillospiraceae > Hominicoprocola. The sequence continues at coordinate 1,285 of DHMW01000112.1, read as the reverse complement.
TCGTGACGAACGACGCGCACTACCTTCGTAAAGAGGATGCCTACGCGCACGACGTGCTGCTCTGCATCCAGACGGGCAAGACCGTGGACGACGAGAACCGTATGCGCTACGAGCCGCAGCGCTTCTATCTTCGCTCGACCGAAGAGATGGCGGCGCTCTTTCCCGACTATCCCGAGGCGATCGAAAACACCGGCAGGATCGCTGAGCGCTGCAATCTGGAGTTCACGTTCGGCAGGTACCACCTGCCGGAATTCAAGGTGCCTGAGGGCTACACCTCGCTCACGTACTTCAAAAAGCTCTGCGCGGACGGCTTCACCCAGCGCTACGGCGAGGGGACGGAGAAGCAGCGCGCGCAGCTCGAATACGAGCAAAATATGATCGAGCGCATGGGCTTTGTCGATTACTTTTTGATCGTCTCCGACTTCGTGCGCTACGCCAAGAGCGCCGGCATCCCCGTCGGCCCTGGGCGCGGCAGCGCGGCGGGCAGCATCGTTTCCTACTGCCTGTCGATCACGGACATCGAGCCGATGAAATATGGCCTGTTTTTCGAGCGCTTTTTGAACCCCGAGCGCGTGTCGATGCCCGATATCGACATGGACTTCGGTGATACCCGCCGCGGCGAGGTCGTGGACTACGTCCGCCGCAAGTACGGCGATGACCACGTTGCCCAGATCGTGACCTTCGGCACGATGGCCGCGCGCGGCGTCATCCGCGACGTGGGGCGCGCGCTCAACATGAGCTATGCCGACTGCGATGTCATCGCCAAGCTCGTCCCCGCGGGACCGCACGTCACACTTGACGATGCGCTGCGCATCTCGCGTGAGCTGCGCGAAAAGTATGAGGGCAGCGAGCAGGTGAAAAAGCTCATCGACACGGCGCGCTCGCTTGAGGGAATGCCACGCCACGCCTCGACGCACGCAGCCGGCGTGGTCATCACAAAGCGGCCTGTCGTCGATTATGTCCCGCTCGCGCGCAACGATGACACCATCGTCTGCCAGTACGTAATGACAACGCTTGAAGAGCTCGGCCTTCTCAAAATGGACTTCCTGGGACTGCGCAACCTCACGATCCTGGATGACGCAGTCAAGACGATCCGTGAAAAGGATAAAGACTTTACATTGCAGAATATTCCTGAGGATGACGCCGCGACCTACGAAATGCTGGCTGCGGGGCGGACGTCGGGCGTCTTTCAGCTCGAATCGAGCGGCATGACGGGCGTGTGCGTCAGCCTGAAGCCGCAGAACATCGAAGACATCACGGCTCTGATCGCGCTCTACCGCCCGGG
>DHMW01000001.1 GCA_002405995.1 Oscillospiraceae bacterium UBA4632 | reverse complement strand
CTGCGCGGCAGCGAGGTATCGCGCGAGGAGCTGATCGACCGCATCACGGACGGCGCGCAGCCCGCCGCAGACGAGTCCGCCGCAGGCGAAACCGCCGCCCCCTCCCCCGCGCCGGAGCCGCAGGAGCAGGAGGACGGCGAGGCGGCGCTGCGCGGCCAGCTCGCCCGCCAGATCGCCGAGATCTACGTGATGGAGGCAGAGTACACCGACTGGCTGGCGCAGGCGAACCAGGCCGCCATCGATGAATTCACCGCCCTGCCGGAGTCTGAACAGACGACGGCGAACAAGTACAGCATCGGCATGAAGTATCTTTCCGCCGCGCTGGAAAAGGAGAAGGAGTGCGACGCGAGGATGAAGGCGGCGGAGGACAGCGTCCGCTCCCTGCTCACGCAGCTGGGCGAGGACACCTCGCTCGCCGACGAGATCCACGCCGCGTATCTGGAGGAAAAGGCCGCGAAAAAGGCATATTATCTGAGCCTGCACTGACCGCGCAGGCAAACAAAACGAAAAAAGGGAGAGGGACGGCGTCCCTCTCCCTTTTCCGCATTCCCGGCGCCTTAAAAGGGCGCGCCAACCGCTGCCGGTGCTTCCACGTCCCACTGGATCGGCTCCATGCCCATCGAGCGGATCGCCGAGATCACATGGTCGTCATACTCGCCGTAGGGGCAGCGGATCAGCGTCGGCCGCGCGCCCGCCAGCGCCTCGATCTTGTCGCTGCAGGCGTTCACGTCGGCGATGATCTGGTCGGCGGTGAGCGAATTGTAGTGGTCGTGCGCGTTGGAATGGTTCTCCAGCTCGTTGCCGCTCTCCACGATCGCCTTCGCCTGCTCGGGGTACTGGTCCGCCCAGTTGCCTACGACGAAAAACGTGCACGTCACGCCGTACTCGCCCAGCACGTCGAGGATCTTCTGCGTGTTGTCCGCGCCCCACGCCGCGTCGAACGAGATCGAGCAGACCTTCTGGTCGCGCTGGACGCAGTAGATCGGCAGCTGCCGCGCCGCCGCCGACGCGCTGACCGCCGCGGGATAGTTGGCAGCGGCGAAGATCGCCGCCGCCGCAAGCCCCGCCGCCGCAAGCGTCAGCCACTTGCGGCGCAGCACCAGAAACCGCGGCCGCGCGCCCCCGCCCTGCTTTCCTTTGTGCGCCCAATGCAAAACCATCCGCAACAGCCTCCCATGTTTTTTTCTAAAGGATATGCCGCGCGGGCGCAAAAAAGAAGCGGAGCCTAAGCTCCGCTTCCCTTTCACGGGTGCTGCCGTCCGCGCGGACAGGCTTGCACTCAACGCTCCAGTTCCGTCCAGTCGCGGTTCGCGCGCAGGGCGATCCACTGCTCGTCGCCGTTCTTTTCCGTCGCGGCGCGCTCATAGGTGTGGCTGTTCGTCGCCTCCTGGATGGCGATGTAGTACCAGTCGCTCGCAACGCAGTCCGGATAGGTCTGCATCACGCTGTAGGGCAGCAGATGGCTGATCGTGGAGGGCACGCGCTCGAGCACGCGGTTGATCATCGTCACCGTCTCGGCGCGCGTGATGCTCTGCTGGGGGCGGAAGCTGCCGTCGGGGTAGCCCTCGATCCAGCCGTTGCCCGCCGCGAGCTTGATATACGCCTCGGCCCAGTGGCCGGCAATGTCGGTGAAGCGGTCCTCGGTCTTGTCAAGCTTGGCAAAGAGCGAGATCATCTTCGCCATCTCCGCGCGGGTGATGGGGGCGTCGGGACGGAACGTGCCGTCGGGATAGCCGTTGACGATGCCGGCGCTGCTCATGGTGGAGACCGCGTTATTGTACCAGCTGCCCGCCGCCACGTCGCTGTAGGCGTTCGTGGTGGACCAGTACTGGCTGCGGGCCGCGTCGGTCAGCAGGCGGAAGAAGATGGTCGCCGCCTCGGCGCGGGTGATGCTGCCGTTCGGGCGCACCGTGCCGTCAGGATAGCCGACAATGTAGGCGTAGTGATCGTCCGTGTTCAGCGCGGGCTTGCTGGGCGTGGGGTTGACGGGGATGAAGGGGACATAGTAGTCATAGCTGTTGACGATCACGATATCTTCAAGCGTTTTCTGACCGTGTTCGTCCGCAGCGAACGCATAGGAGTGTTCCGTGGTATCGCAGGTCACATAAGCCAGATTGGCATCCTGCTCGCGGAGGACGATCATGTAATCACCATACGGAACAAGACTGACATCTTCCCCCTTAAACTGGAACTGCGCCTTGCTGCCGGTGCTCAGCGTGACCGTGCCGGTACCCGTGTAAATAACTCTGCTGTTCTGGGGGATCGCCTGCACCGCAGGCTGCTGCGCCGCCCCCGAAGAATTGACGAGCACCGTCTGTTGGTACACGGTCACATCAACGGTAAACGTAGCAGAGGTGGAGTAGCCGTAGGTGGAATCGAACTGCTTCCAGACATACTTGTTCAGGACGCCGAGAATGGTGTCGGGGGCGGTATTCTTGGTGTAGGTCACGGTCACCGTCACGTTTTCTGCACCCATCGTGCCGGAAACGGTCGGCGTGTCAGGCGTATAGCCGCTGACCTCGGGGCTGGTCACGTTGTAGGTCTCGCCCTCGGCAAGCTGTTCGGTACGCGCCGCCGGAGCAGAGAACTCATTGTCGCCCACCGGCCCCACATAGTTGATGGTCAGGGTGTGCTTCTCAGCGGGAGGGACGATCTCCTTGAACTTAAAGGTAAGCGTATAGACCGTATTGCCGGTGATCGTCGTAGCTGTGGACAGAGCAACCTCATTGCCGCTGGCATCCTTCCAGACGCCTTCGCCCTCGTGGTCGTTATCAGCCTCACCGGCGGGGATGGTCACGCCAGCCAGCGTGCCCGCGCCGTTGGTCAGAGTCACCTGCGCGGTCTTATCATCCGTACCGCCGTCGTTCCAAGTGCCGCCAACGATCTTGAACGTCACGGTGGCAGTGCTGGAGCTGTCGGTGATGGTCAGCGTGCCGGACTTGTAGGTGATAGCATAGTTTGTGGTCACATCAGTATCGCCGCGCTTAATCACAGCGTTAGATGCGGTGCTTGTTCCGCTGCCAGCATCAGGACCAACCTCGCCGGAAACAGTTACACTCTCAATCGTATCGCCAGTAGCAAGGGACGTGTTATCCGTCAGCGTATAACCGCTTGCAGTCAGCTTCTGACCATCATAAGATTTACTGGCACTGTTCGCCGTGATCTCCAACGGGCATGCGGTGATGCTGAACTTTGCGGTGTAGTTCTTGGTGCCGAAATTATTCGCATCGCTCTTGTCCGTGCCGGTCACAGTCACGGTATAGGTGTAGTCGCCGACATTGGCAGCCGTCTTGATGTCGCCCGTACCGTCAGCCCACGTTCCGGTGGTCCGACCCGCCGAGATCGTGTACGTGCCGACAACAGCACCGGTGCTGTCCTTGATCTCGTAGGCCAAGTCGATATATTTGTTGTTCGTGCCGTTCACGGAAACAAGACCGGTAACCAGATCAGCAATGTTTGCCTTGATATCATATCCTTCGCCGTCGTAAACCTTGCTGACGGTGTAGTCCGCAGTCTGTCTCGGCAGCTTCACCGGCGCGGGAACAGTGGGATTGTCAACACTCTTAACGGTGCTGCCGCTTGCATCCTTAATGGCTGCGCCGTCGTTGGTGGGCTGTGTGCCGCCGTAGTTGTTGTTCTGGACCTTGAATTCGACAACGAGCTTTTTGCCGTAATCGGCGGAGGTATTCGGCTTGAGCTTATCCGTCACGCAGTTGGCGCTGTAGTCAAAGCCGGTCACCTGAACGGTTCCGTCATTAACGGTAACGCCGCTCGTCAAATCAGTCCGGCTTTCGCTCCATCCTTCAGCCGTCTTATCGACCGTGTAGGCGGTGATGCCGTTCGTCCCCTCCGGAGCAACAAGGGAGCAGTTGGGCGCGATCACGTCGGTCAGGACAGCGGTGTTGCCGAGAGCAGTGCCGGGGGTAACCTCGGACGAGATCGTTTCGAACGCCTTGAGCAGGTCGTCGGCATTGTTGACTTTCTTGTAATAATTGCCGAGATCGCTGCCGCCCTCAGTTACCGACCAGTATGGCTTTTCGTCGCTGGTCGTTGCGCTTGCATTCGGATAGTTGGAGGAGGTCGAGCTCATGTACTTGTCAACGTTACCGTCCTGCTCTTTGAACACGCCGATCGTATAGATCGTCGTATCCGTTTTCATTTCCTTTGCCGTATTGATCGTAGCCGCCGCAACGCTGTAGTCGAAGCCGTTCTGATGGTTGGGTTCGCCGTCCGTGAACAGCACGACGACCTTCTTGTGGCTTGCATTGCTCAGCGCTGCCTGCGCCTTTTCCATGCCGTAGTCGGCGGCAGTCGCGCCGCCATAATTCAGGGCGCTGACCGCGTCCTTCAGGGCAGTTACGCCGTTCGTGTTCACCTTGGTCAGCGGCTTGACGATCTGCGTGCAATTGTAACCGTAGCTGCCGTACGTATCATTTCCAACGCTGTCAGACTTATCACCCGCAAATTTCACGATAGCGATCTGGCTGTTGGGCGATTTCTTGGCAACGTCATCAATGAAGCTGTTTACAGCCCCTTTGAGCGCGTCGATCTTGCTCTGTCCGGGAGTGTATTGATACTCATAAAACTGTGTACGCCTTTTATCGTTTTCACTGGTCTTGGGCGTATACTTTAGTATACGAGGAATGTGAATTCCTAAAACCCTCACGCAACCGCGCGTCCACGTCCCACACTCATCGCAATAAGACACTTCATGATAAAACAAGGCAGGTTTGACGTAATAAGTTTCTTCCTTGTTCAGACCACTCTCGTACACGGGAACAAACTTACTTTCTTCCTGAATGAAATCCTCTTTCATCGAGCCGGACACGTCCAGCACCAGCGCAATGTCCAGCACCTCTGTAGACGTGCTGGTCGTCACCTCGCCGGTCGCCCATGCTTCCATGCGCACGGTGATCTCGCCGGTCTGCGAATCCAGCGTGGCTTTTTTCTCAAAGTGCAGCTTATCCTCCGTCGCCGCAGCGCCGCCGTCCGTCGCCGGATCGCCCGCCGCCGCCAGTGCGCTCACCGGCAGCAGGCTCAACGCCATGACGAGCGTCAGCAGTGCTGCCAAAATACGTTTCTTCATGTTTCTTCTCTCCTTACCCATAATAAAAGATATAAAACACTTCTGCATCTATCTGAAAGCGGCGCGTGCCGCTGGATCCTTCTTTCCCCGCAGAACAAAACAGACGCGGCCCGCAGGTCCCGCCCTTTATTTGCCAATACTATACCACAGTTTATTTCCGAATACAAGTAAAACGGCGGGGAAATTTTTTTCTCCCTGCGAAAGCGCTGCGCCCGCGGCGGCGGCGCATATCTCCCGCGCGGCGCTCATAGGATACAGCAACAAATCGTGTTGAGGTGTACGCTATGGATGGAAACCAGAACTACGTGGAGCTTTGGGGCGTGGCGGAGTGTGCGCCGGCCTTTTCGCACGAGAACCACGCCCGCCGCTTCCACAAATTCCCCCTGCGGGTGGAGCGGCTGTCGGGGCAGAGCGACCTGCCCATCGTGGTGGTGGGCGAGGCGCTGCTGCGCGAGTGCCCCGTGGCGGCGGGGCAGAGCCTGCGCGTGACGGGGCAGCTGCGCTCGTTCAACAACCGCAGCGGGCAGGGCAGCAGGCTCGTCATCACCGTGTTCGCCCAGACGCTCGAGCCGGGCGACGGGGCGTTTTTCAACCGCATCCTGCTCTCCGGCGCGCTGTGCAAAAAGCCCGCGCTGCGGCGCACGCCGCTGGGCCGCAGCATCTGCGATATCATCCTGGCGGTCAACCGCCGCTACGGGCGCGCGGATTACCTGCCGTGCATCGCCTGGGGGCAGACGGCGGCGCGGATCGCGGAGATGGACGTGGGCGCGCGGCTGACGCTGGAGGGGCGCGTGCAGAGCCGCACCTACACCAAGCTGCTCGAGAGCGGCGCGGAGGAGCGCACGGCGTTCGAGGTATCGGTCATGCAGCTGGTGGAGGAGGACGGGGAGGCGGTCATCCCGCAGGGATGACCGCCATTTGCCGTTGACGCGCCGCGCGCTTTCTTTTATAATAGGTCCATCAAACGATAAGGAGAACGCGCGATGAAGGGTTTTGCGCTCAAAAAGGGCATGCTGCTGGGGCTATCCTCCCCCGCCGCGCAGTGCGAGGGCGGCGAGCTGGAAAGCAGCTGGGTCTACTGGTGGGGGCTGGGCAGCATCCGCGACGGCGCCTCCCCCGCCGTCGCCGCGCAGCATGCGCAGCACTGGCGGGAGGATACCGCGCTGCTGGGTGGGCTTGGCGTGACGGCGCACCGCATGGGCATCGACTGGACGCGCGTGGAGCCGCGCGAGGAGGAATTCGACGAGGCGGAGCTCGCGCGCTACCGCGCCGAGCTGGCTGAGCTGCGCGCGGCGGGCATCCGCGTGCAGCTCGAGCTGCACCACTTCAACGACCCCGTCTGGTTCGCCGAGCGCGGCGGCTTCGAGCGGGTGGAGAATTTTTCCTGCTATCTGCATTATATCGAGCACGTCGCCGCGTCGCTGGGCGATCTTGCGGACGAATACCTCACCTTTGCCGAGCCGAACGCCTACGCCCTCGGCGGGTATCTCGGCGGCGGCTTCCCGCCGGGGAAAAACAACGCCTCGGCCTGCTTCCGCGTGCTCACGCGCATGGCGGAGTGCCACATGCACGCCTATACGCTGCTCCACTCGCTCCACCGCGCGATGGGCTACGGCAGCTGCCGCGTCAGCGCCGCGCTGCGGCTGAACGATTTTGTCCCCGCGCGTGAGGCGTTCCTCCCCCGCGCGCTCGCCGACAGCGCGCGCCGCGCGTTCGACGCGGCGTTCGACGCCTTTTATCTCGGGCGCATCCGCCTGCCGATGAAGCACAGCGGCATCCTGACGCCCGGACTTTATGCGGACTTTCTCGCCCTCGACTGGCAGGGCTTCACCCCCGTGACCGACCTTGCAAGCACCACGCCGGCCAACGGCGCGCCCGACTGCTCCGCGCCCAAGGTGCTGACCGATGCGCTGGCCGCGCTGCACAGGCGCTGCCCCCTGCCGCTCTCGGTCACGCTGCACGGCGTGGAGGACGACATCCGCGTGCCGTACCTTTACGAGCATCTGCGCGCGCTGAGCGAAAGCGCGCTGCCCATCGAGCGGCTTTTCTACGGCGCGTTCACCGACGGGTTCGAGTGGCTCGACGGGCAGAGCGTCCGCCGCGGCATCGTCTCCGTCGATTTCGACACCCAGCGCCGCACGCCGACCGACGCCTATGAGCTGCTTGCCGCCATCCTCGCCCGCGGCGGCGCGGACGAGGCGCTGTATGCGGAATATTTCGAAGAATGATAGGCAAAAGCGGCGCAGATGCGCCGCTTTTGCCCGTTTGTCCTGCCGATAGGGATGCTTCCTATTCGGATTATCTATAGCAGGGCATCTTTACTTTTTGCGCAGTCAGTGCTACAGTGTCATACTGTTGTAAACTACACTGTCCGCCGCACCTGCGGCGGACGGCGACGGAAGAGAGAGAACAGAGGATATGGCAAGGATCTTTTTACTCAAGGGCGACATCGAGCGCCCCGGCTATGTGGATATCCCCGAGGAGGCGACCACCCTCCGCCAGGTCGTCTATGAGCTTGGCGGCGGCATCCCCGGCGGCAAAAAATGCAAGGCGGTGCAGATCGGCGGTCCGAGCGGCGGCCTGCTCACCGCAGAACAGCTCGACCTGCCGCTGCACTTCCAGAAGCTCAAGCCCTACGGCATCCGCCGCGGCGACAGCGTCATCACCGTGCTCGACGAGGACCGCTGCATGGTCGATGTCGCCGCGCGCTTCATGGAATACACGCAGACGGAGTTCTGCGGCAAATGCGTCCCCTGCCGCGAGGGCACCAAGCGCATGAACGAGCTTCTGTGGGCGCTGAAGGACTATCGCCTCTCCCGCGGGGAGCTCACGCTGCTCACGGACCTTGGCGAGATGATCTCCATCACCGCCTTCTGTAATCTCGGCAAGAACTCCTTCCACACGCTCGAGACCGCCATCCGCTGCTTCCCCGAGGAGTTCGAGGCGCACCTGGACGGCGGCTGCGCGCTCTGCGCGCAGGACCGCACGCCCATCGAGCCGGGCGGGCTGCCCTATAACCGCATCCGCCTTGTCGTCGATCCGACGATCTGCCGCGGGTGCAGCAAGTGCGCGCGCAACTGCCACGCCGGGGCGATCACCGGCGTGATCAAGTCTCCGTTCTCGATCGATCCGGAGAAGTGCGTGAAATGCTATACCTGCATCGAGGCCTGCCCCTTCGATGCGATCCGGGAGGTGGAGATCGATGGCTGAGGGCATTATGTACGTGGACAATATCCGCGTGGAATACGACGGGGAGCCGAACGTGCTTGAGGTCTGCCGCAAGGCGGGCGTCGAAATGCCGAACTTCTGCTTCCATTCCGACCTTTCCGTTTACGGCGCGTGCCGCATGTGCATGGTCGAGGAGGAGGGCACCGGCAGGATCGACGCCGCCTGCACCATGCAGCCGAAAAACGGCCTGCGCATCCGCACCAACACCGCGCGCCTGCTCAAATACCGCCGCATGATCATCGAGCTGCTGCTCTCCGCCCACTGCCGCGACTGCACCACCTGCGA
>DHMW01000122.1:21790-84518 GCA_002405995.1 Oscillospiraceae bacterium UBA4632 | reverse complement strand
GTTGCTGTCGCTGCCTAATTAAGGCAGCCGTCTGAACCGGGAAGGCCACGGACCGGGGAAGGCGTCGTGAACGTGGCGTCCGTGAGGCGGGAAAGAGTTGACCTGCCCACGCATCATGACTCTACTGAAACGCAAGGTCCGTCAGGTGTCCTTACGCGGAGGGAATGCTTAAATCCTGACTGCGCCCGGAGAAAGTCCTGCTAAAGTGCTTTCGGACGCGGGTTCGACTCCCGCCGCCTCCACCAAAGCAGAGCCAGACGAACCACAGCGGTTCGCCTGGCTTTTGTCATGCTCCGGCGGTCTACATGATCAGTGGCGTCTTCGTGCTGGTCTGCCCGCTTGCGCATAAAAAGACATAAAAAAAGGGGACTACCGTACACGGCTTTGTGTGCGGTAGTCCCCTTTTGTGATTATCTTCCGGATTCCGTGATAATCTCCCGAATCCATGCGAAATCGTAGAATATACGGTAAAATCTACCGTAAAGGAGCATGGCATATGATTAGGATTTTACTATCCACGCGCCTCGGCGAAAGGCGCTGGACGCAAGCAGACCTCGCCAGAGCAACCGGCATCAGGCCGTCCACGATCAACGACCTGTACCACGAGATTGCGGAGAGGGTAAACCTTGAGCATCTCGATCTGATCTGCGAGGCGCTGGGCTGCGAATTGTCCGATCTGATAGTCCGAGAGGAAAATCCGGATATACGGGTCAAATCACGCACCGGCGCAGACATACATAGCAAGCGATAGGCCTGCTCCCGAAGCCTCGGACACTCACCTGTCCGGGGCTTTTTCTTTTGCTGGAATCGTGTAGACCTCCATGGCGTTCAAAATGTCGCCTGGCTGACATTCGAGCTGATGGCAAAGTATCCGGATTGTTTCAAACGGAACATCCATGTGTCGGCGCATGGCCTTGACTGTCTGTGTGGGCAGCCCATATTTTTTGCCGACCTGCGCATCCGTCAGGCCTCGGACATCTTCCCGTGTCAGGAACGGGTCAAAAGATACGATGGTCCTGCGAATGCCATGTTCTTTGAAATCTTCGTACATGGCTCTCCTCCCTAAATCTCGGTCCCATCGGGGAATCTGAAATGGCAAACAAATTCCGCTCCAAGCGCGGAAGCGATTGCGTCAAGATCGGCAGACGAAAACTTTCCCGTCTTGATGCGCTGGCCAAGGGCCTGAGAAGTCGTCCCCATTTTGCGGGCAAGTTCGGCTTCGCTCATTTTCGCATAGGTTTCTGCAAGCTTGATCTTTGTCGAAATATCCATATGCACACCTCCTGAGCATAATATAAACGAAAACCTTTCTGATGTCAAATAAAAATTTTCAAATTTACAGGAAAACATTAAAGAAAAGGGTTGACATTTGAAAGGAAATCCTTTATAATAATACTCGTAAGGCAGAGGTGAACAACCTCTTACGAAAGGAAGTGAGGACTTGGACGAGATGACAACCGCCGAGCTCAATCAGTTCTTAGAGAACATCGCAAAGCTGATTGAAGCAACCGCCGATGACCCGGCTGCCGCCGCGAAGATCGTGCGAGATAGCAAGGTCAAGGCATAAAAAAGTAGCGGCCCACCTACCACAGCAGCCGCTACTTCCACCCCGAAAGGCGAGCCGGGAGCCTTACCCCGGCCGCCTTGATTATAACCGAGTAAGGCAGAAATATCAAGGAGGAACACAAAATGATGATGTCCGAATTTATCACCCGCACAGGTTTTGAACCGACCGCCAAAGAATATGCCAAAATCGAGGAAGCCTATTACAAATTCGACGGCGACAAAGATGCCTTCTGCAAAGCCTTTGTCAAGGACGGCGGGGCGCGGGAAATCTGCAAGGCCAGAGCTACCGAGATTGAGTGTTTGAACAGCCTGCTGCTGGAGAGCGACAAGCGGTACGTGAAGGATATCGCCGAGCGCGAGAAGAAGATTGACGAGCTGACCGCAGATCTGGACCGTGAGCTTGAATGGAAGCCCAGCGACGGCACCGGCACGAACATGACGCAGGAACGCTATGAGCACCTTGCCAACTGCGGGCAGGTCATGTCCGACGAAGAAGCCAAGAAGTTTATCGCGGATGAATGCGGCTTTGCCCCTGAGAAAATCACAATTCTGCACGAGGTGAATACCTACGAGGTCAACAAGCACCGCCTCCTTCGAGTGGCTGGCACCTTCGACCGTGCGCCCATGTACGAATCTACCGACTGGAACTACATCCGCTTTGACTGTGCTTTCTTCATGTACGAGTTTATCAACGGCCAGCTCTGCTTCTACACCTGCTAAGTTTTCGCCCGCCCCGGAGGTCACGAGGGCAGAAAGGACATGACATGTCAAGATGGACAGACCACCTGCCCGAATCCGTTTATACTCGGCTTTGTAACTGCCGAACGCAAAAAGCGGATATTCCCGCACTTGTCAACGCAAGATGGCGTGATTTTGTTGAGTCCGGGAAAGACAAGACTGGATTTACCAAGGAGGACGCGTTAATCTCCGTGCTGGAGCTGCTGGACTGCAACTCTTGCGGGGTTGAAATTACCGAGGACGAATACAAGAATCTTTGTATCTGAGCAGTCTGAAAATCAAAAGCACAAATATCCCACCCCGGAGGTTACGAGGGAAGAAAGGTTCATCATGGAAAAGCTGATTTATTCCACCTTCCGCGAAGGTTACGGTACCGACCAAATCCGCGAGACAATGACCGTCGGCGAGCTGATTGACTTCCTTTCGCAGTACGACGAGGACACGCCGATTTATCTGAGCTTTGACAACGGCTACACCTACGGCGGCATTACCGAGGGCCGCTTTGAAGAAGGCTATGGGGAGGATAACAACGATGAATAAGATTCGCCGCAAGAACCTACAGGCCATCATCGACCAGCTGGAGGAGCTGAAAGGCAGTCTTGAAGACCTTCTGGCCGAGGAAGAAGAATACCGCGACAACATCCCGGAGAATATGCAGGAAAGCGAACGCTATGAAAAGGCAGACGAGGCCTGCGACAACCTCTCCGATTCCGTGGACAATCTGGAAGAAGCCATCAGCAGCATCGAAGCTGCTATCGAGTGAGAGAAGTCATCATGAACGACAAAATCATCATCGACCGCATGGACGCGGAAGAATTTCTTTCGATGCTCGTGGACGCTGCCAAGCAGGACAACCCGACCCGTTACTACAGCGCCGCCCAGGTCATCGAAAATATTGCCAACGACTTCAAAGACCTCTGCAAACTGTAAATCAAGGCTGGCCTATCGGCGCGACGGGGAGAAAGGACAAGCCATGAACGAGAACGAAGCCAGGACGCTGATAGAGCGTTTTGCAGAAAAGCAGCAGGGCGGGCATTTTGCTTGCCCCCGCTGCGGGCGAATGACGATGAATGCAGAGAACGTCACGCGCAACGCCCTGAGCCGCCGGGCGGCGGTTCACATCTGCGACGCCTGCGGCATGACAGAAGCAATGGAGGATATGGCGGACAGCCGTACTCCATTGACGGCGTGGGTCATCGTGCAGTCCCCTGAACTGTGGGGGCATAAAAAGCACTATACTGCCGCAGAGTGGGCGCGCGAGCAGTACACCGACCGCTGGAATGATTGTCCCTACTTCCGGGATATGGCTGAGCGCGGCGAAATTCCGGCAGATTACATTGGTCGCCGAACCGTCATGATTCACGCGCCGGTCAAAGGGACTGTGCTTTTGACCGAGGGTTATCACTTTACCGTGGACGATGAAGAAGGGAGAAAATACCTGTGAGCAGAGATTGGACACCTAAAACCGCGTCTGCTGGAGTTGGAGACAAAATACGCTTTTATCGAAAAGAGCAGAATTTGACTCAGGAAGAATTAGCCGACCGCGCAGGCGTTTCGATTTTCACATTGCGGCAATATGAGCGCGGCGCGAGATCGTCGCCTCGGACAGACCAGCTTATAAAACTGGCGCATGCTCTCAATATCTCGGTAGACGATCTCTTGCATACCAGCGATACCAACGAAGATCATTCCAAAGAAATTGGCAAGCGAATCCGCGCCGAACGGGAGCGGCGGGACATCAGTCAAAAAAATCTTGCGGAAATGGCAGGAGTTCCCGTTATAACGCTCCAACAGTACGAACGCGGAATTACAAAGCGACCACGAATTGATCAACTCAGTAAGATAGCACAAGCGCTTGGCCTCTCCGTAGACGATTTTCTCGCCGATGAAAGCGCAAAAGCAGGCGGCGTTGTCTACCTGTCCGTCAGCGTCTCGGAAATTGGCCGTCTGCTGCAAAGTGGCGAGATTACCGTCAGCACATCACAGCAGACAATCCGCATCACGCTCAGCGATAAGTAATCGCGCCGCGCGCAAGCCCTCTCTCGCCGCCGTAGGCGAGTTGCAACGCCGCCTTTGCGGCACGGGAGGGTAGACGCCCACCCAAATGTGAAAAGCGCTCCTGCACCACGGAAACGCGATTTACGCAGAAAACAGAAAAAGCCCCCTCGACAGGACGGTAAAATCCTGCGAGGGGGCTTTTTGCAAACGGTTTTGCAAACACTTTGCTTATTGATTTAGATTGCGGGGCTGTCGATGTTGTCATCGTCCTGCCGGAAGTCTTTGGCCTTGGCAGATTCAAAGGTGATGCCGCCGCGTTTGTGGTCAGACTTGGCGAGGGATAGATAGCCGTTCGCGCCAGCGATGATGACCGCCTCACCGACGCCGGTTGCCGCAGTCAGCCATGCGGCGGTGGCAGTATAGCCGCTCTTGATGCACAGGTACATGAGGACCAGGCATTCCTGCACGATGATGAAACCGGCGAGGATGGCCAGCAGGCACACGACCTTGCTCCACTCGACCTTGCGCTTCTTCGCGGATTTGCGCTTGCGCCTATGCTGCGCCATCAGACCAGGCCGAACTTCTTGGCGAAGCGGTAGAGGACGGTCACGAGCTGCTCGCGCGTCATCATGTCCTCCCACATACCGTTGAACTCGCCGGAGCTGCTGCCCTGAACGATGCCGTTCTCAACGGCCCACTTGCGCGCTTCCTCCGAGTAGGCGGAAGCGTCGTTGTCCTGAAGCTCCTTGCGCATTTCGCGCCACAGCTCCTTGAACTTTACGACATCCATATCTTCATCCTCCGTTTCTCCGGCTGCACCCAGCCGGGCATTGACGTCTGCCGCGATCTGGCCGTGATGCTCATACAGCCAGTTGCCGGGGCAGGACTTATTGGCGAACCACCGATGCACGGTCATGTTCTGTTTATCGACCTGTCCGATCAGCGACTTATCCCCGCGCCAGAGCAGGCTCTTGATGCCGTTGCGCTGGCAGATATCCACCAGCAGGTCAATGAGGGACTTATAGGCCGCGTCCGTGATGGGCCACGGCTCGCCGATGGCGCAGTTGGCCACTTCGATGGTCACAGCGCGGTTATCATTGCTGCCGCTGGACGTACACCAGCTCCGATTGGCTTCATCGACATAAAGGCCGATGCGCCCGTCGCTGCCGATACCGTAGTTGCTGCTGGCTTTCCGTGCCGAATTGGCGAACAGATCGCCGCAGCTCTCCACGCTCAGGTTACCGGCCATGCAATGAATGCTGATTGTGTCAATCACATGATTGCGCTTGCCGGAATGGTTCGGGCTGAGTTTGGTGTAATTTACGAGGGGGCTGTTACTCATAGCGCGCCCTCCCGTCAGGGTGTGGTGCCGACGGCAGGCTCCACAACTTCACCGATCGTGAGCAGCCCCTTATTAAGTTCAAACACGGCGGCTTCGATCAGTGCATCGAGCTTGCTTTCATCGACGGTGACGCCGTGCTTGCGCAGCCAGTCGATGACGTAGGCTTTCTTCTCCTCGCCGCGGCCGCTGCCGGCATAGATCTGTTCGGCGGCCGTGACGGCAATGCGCACCCACGCATTGATCTGCTGCTGCTGATTGGTGGTGGTGCGGCTCTTGATGTACGGCACAACGAATGCCGTGACAACGGCGGCGATGAGCGCCGCGACGGCCTCAACGACAGGGGTGATGTTGAACTGCATAAAATATCCTCCTTAGTCCCAGAGGGCGTGAACGCCCTGTTTTGACAGAAAATCTTTCTGCTCGTGCTTGACCTTGGCCGCGTAGTCCAAGGCCGCGTGCATATCGCCGTTGCAATGGGCGTCGGGGATGCGCTGCACCGCTTTCGCGGTTGCTTCGCCCAGCGCAATGGCGGCGGAGCTGGACTGAATCACCAGCAGGAGCATCGCTTCGCGCGCGTCCTCCCGGTCCTCCACGTCCTTCTCCTGCTTGGAGATGCGCCGCTCCAGTTTCCAGACGACAATCCCCATGATTGCCGACGGAATGCCCATCGCGGCGATAAAGGCCAAAACAAGCTGGCCGACATCAAGCGTAATGCTTCCCATCGGGACCGCCTCCTTTTTCGAGTACCCCCGCCTTTGCTTCGCAGATCGGGCAGACCTGCCGTCCCTCCGGCACGGGAGCGCCGCAGCATACACAGTAATCTTCCATAATTGCCTTTCCAACGAAAAAGCAGTACCGCCGAAACGGTACTGCTTTCGTTTTGATTTACTCGCTCAGGTTGTCGGGAACTTCGTCGGCACCGAGGATCGCGGAATATGCATTCTGCGATTCCTGTACCGCTCGCCGCTCCTCCGCGGTCAAACAGTCGGCCTCCTCCAGCGCGAAAGCCAGTTTGCGGATAAGCTGTGACTGCTGCTCGACCAGTTTGCATAGTGCTTCGATAATTTGCAGGTTGGACAATCCACCGCCCCCTCTCGGCGTAGATTATACCAAAGAGGGAGCGGCGGATCGCCGCAGCGGAAGAATATAACGCTATGCGTTATTCCTCGGTGACGAGTTCATCCATGCCGCTGTCGATCAGGATTTCCTTGACCTTGGCCTTGAGCAGACGGGGAACCTGCGCATAGGTCTTCTTGCCCAGCATGATCTGCTGCGCCCAGAGCATAGCCATCATATCAGCACCTCCTTCTTTCGAGAATAAAATAAGCGCACAGGCTTGGAGCCTGTACGCATATTTTCGGATCATATCACGCATAGACGGCCTCCGACATCTCCAACACACACTCCATGAGCATTGCGTTGGTTTCCTCCAGCTCGGTCACCTTGGCGGTGAGCTGGGCACGGGTCAGCACTTCGGTGTCGGGGTCATCCGGCGGGTCGGGGTTTTCATCTTCGGGGTCGGTGTCTTTGAGCTGTTCATACTCCGCGACGCCGATGATGTACGCGGTGTGCGTCAGACCGGGGATCGGGTCTTTCCCTTCGAGCAGGTACGCCACCGCATTGTTGGCAGAAAGAATGCCCTGCGCGTGAAGCGCGGGGCATTGGAGAAGCAGCTTGTTTCTGCTTTGATATTTGACATAGACCGGGGTTTCGATTGCTTCCACGGACGAGAGCTTTCCGTCCGCGTCAAGCACTTTCAGGTAAATCATAATAGAAGTCCTCCGTAAACACGAACAGCTCATCGTATAGCTGCCCCATGGATTGTAGCGTGTGCCAGGCATCGAAGCGCTCCGCATGGCTGCGCCAGCTCTGCCACGATGTCCAGACATCCTCGCGGGTGATCTCGCCCGCGTCCAGCTTCCGGCGCAGCTTTTTCAGCTTGCGCCGCATTTTGGTGATACCCTTGTGGGGCATCTTCTTGACGATCTTGCCGGCCGGCGTCAGGAACACACGGATTTGCAGCCATGTGAAGCCGTGAGCCAGTTTCACGATCTGCGTCTTTTTCGGATTCAGGGTGATTTCCAGCTTGTCGCAGACCTCCTGAACCAGCGAAAGGCACCGCTGCAAATACTCCTTGGATTCGTGAATCAGATATCCGTCGTCCATATAACGCGCGCTGGCGTGGATGCGCAGCAGCTCCTTGATGGCATGGTCCAGCTCATTGGCACTCGCCAGCGCGAGCACCTGACTGATCTGGCTGCCGAGGCCCAGACCCACCGGGCCGAACATCCGAACGAAGTGGCCGATGATGCGGATCAGCCGCCGGTCGGTGAAGTTCCTCCGGATGATGCGCTCAATGACCGCGTGGGAAACGCGGTCAAAGAACTTGGAGAAGTCGAACAGGAGGATATATCCCTTCTGCCCGTGCTTGCGGTAATGCTCGTGGAGATGCTGCCCCATGCGCCGGACGGCGAAAGAATAGCCCTTGTCCGTCATGCTGGCCCCGTTGTCGTGGATGAAGGTGCGGTAGAGCATCGGCACAAGCGCGTTGTCGCATAGGCAGCGCTGCACGACGCGCTCGCCAATGATGGTGCTGCGGATGTGGCGCTTTTTCCCGCGCTCGAACACGTCGAACTCGAAAAAGCCGGGGCTTTTGTACGTCCCCGCCATCAGTCGCCTGTATGTCTGATAGACATTCAGCGGGGCCGTGGCGATGTACTTCTGCACGCTGGCCTTCCAGGCCACATTCTGCCTGCACTTTCGGTACGCCTGATAAAGATGCGCGAAAGAAAATACCGCGTCGTAGTCGTCATACTGCGCGCAGCTTCGCGCTTTCTTTTCTGCACGGAGGGCCACCCGGCGTTGGTAGCGGCCCTCCCTCCGTTCTGCACTGGTCATAAAAACTCTCCTCCACCCCGTACCGCTGTCGGCAGGTTGCAGTAGCGGCATAGCGTCACCGGGCATGAAACGCGGAATGACCTGCAATCCGCGCCATGCAAGAAGCGTCCGCCCGGACGCATCAGGGCGTATATTCACCTTTCGGACGGTCATGCGCTCCTTATCTCCTTCGATGTCTGCTTTCGCCTTGAAGGTTACTCGGTCTGCACGGAGAGGAGCCCCACACGAGGGAATTGCTGTTGCTCGCGTTGTTGCTGTTCGCGTTGCCGTTGTTGTTCACATTGCGCCAGTTCGTAACGGAAGTGGGATCAGGAGAGCCCAACCACCAGTTCACAGCAGAACCCCAACGATCTCATTCAGCGCATGACCTATGGCAAATCCTTATAGCGGGATTTGTCGCTTTTCAGCAGCGCCTTGACGAGCTTCATTTCGGTATCGACCAGCTCCATCCAGTGCTCCATGATGTTGGCGTCAAACCGGAACAGCTCGTAGGCGACTTCCACCTGAGAGATCAGATTCTGAAGCTCAGCCAGCGCATGCAGAAAGTAGTCCCTGCGGAGCTGCACTTCATGCTGATTGGCGGGATAAATGCTGTTGCCGCGCTTCACATCCTCATAGATCCGTGTAGCAACCGCCGCAAGCGGCTGGCTGACATAGAAGGTGTACCGCTTCGGAAAGCCGACACACTTCTGGACCGTGTAGATTTGCAGCTCGCGTGCCGTGTGCAGAAATTGCACCTCCGACACCGAACGAGCACTGCGGATAACAGACATATACCCCACCCCTTTCAGGCCGTGTTATTGTAGCACCGCCGGACCTGCCGAAAGGAAAAAGGGGAGATTATAACGGAATACGTTATTTTTAAAAAATAAAAATCGCGCGGCCGCTTACGCGGCATAGTATTTGCCCGCGCACAGCGCGGGGTGCTCCATCTGCGCCCCACAAAGGGGGCGCAGATAGTGAGAGCATGGATTAAAAATTTAAGCCCCACACGAGGGAAGAGCTGCCGCTCGCGTGGTAGCTGCCCGCGGCGCCGCCGTTGCCCACAATGCGCCAGTACGCAACGGAAGTGGGATCAGGAGAGCCCAACCACCAGTTCACAGCAGAACCCTCGCCGTTGAAGGTCTTGCGGATACGACTGTTGTTGTCGGTGAAGCAGGAAAAGGTTATGTTGTCAGCGTCCGGATCGACCTCGTTCTTGTACGGAACGGCAGTCGCACCATCGGGGAAGCACTCCGCATACACGGGAATCGTCAGGTGACAATTCGTCGTCACGATCTCCGGCGACATATCGCCCACGGACGACCTGCGCTGCACGAGCTTTGCGAGGGACTGCCAGTGCAGCGGCAGATTTGGGAATACGACCGTCTCCAGATATGTGTGGATGTCGGATTGCGGATAGCCGCCGGTGTTAATGTTGGTGGTGTGGTGCTTATAGGGAGCGGTCATCGCGCCGATCATCAGGAAGAACGCTTTTGCCATGCCGCTGCCGTCCGCCAGCTTGAAATGGTTGACGGCCGTGAAGCCGAGGATGATGGACGTATCGGCAAACGCCTTGGTCGGCGTGACCATCTTGATCTTGTCGCCGATCTCGAACCACGAGCTTGCCTGTCCGGAGTTGATGATACCCACGAGCTCGCCCAGCGTGTAGGCGCTGTCATCGTCGGGGTCGTCGGAATACAGGTAGTCGTAATCCGTAGCCTTGGCTGCCGGAATGCTGGCCGATTCAAACTGCGCGTAGGTGTTGATATCCGCCTGCACATTCGTCGTTGCGATGCTCCATCCCGTGAAGATGTCGTTGTCGGAGATATAGGGGATGTCGCCGGTGTACTCGCCGTTGTCGTAGACCTCCACGGTCGAGGTCTGGAGCAGCGTCAGGCCGTTCCACCACTTGACCGTATACATTCTCGCGGCTTCGGCGTAGGTCGCCGTTACCTCCAAATCCTGCGTGATGTAGGTGATCGCCTTGTCCCACGCCGCAAAGGTGAACACCTTGTCCACGGTGGGCGGCTTGGTGGGCGTGGCAATCAGCCCCTCGGTCACAGGATTCTTCGCGTCGCCGTACTGGCGGACGCGCTGGGTGTTCAGCACCGTGCCGTCGTAGTTCTTGAACGTGACGGTGAAGGTGCTCAGCAGCGTGTTATAGGTGACGGTCAGCTCAGGGAACGCCGTATTGATCGTGTCCAGCTCGTCCTGCGAAAGCATATAGACATAGCATGCGCCGGTCAGCACGAACTGCGTGGTATTGTCGCCGTTGGCGTCAAGACCGGCGAGCGATGCCAGCCGGAGCAGCAGATCGGCGTTGTTGAGAGACCAGTTGACGCCCAGCACGCGGCCGCGGGTGAGGCCGGTCGCAGCCATCAGCATGGATTGCGTATCGACCGCGGCGGAGCAGCCCTCGATCCACACGGACTGGAGCGCATTGCCGACGGAGAAGGTTTCCACGTTGGTAAGGTCGCGGGCAACCAGCGTGCGGATGCTGCCGAGCTTGGCAATCTTCACCGGCGAGTTGCGGGCGAAGGTTACGCCGGTCACACCGGAGCCTTCCGTGTACAGCTCCTTGAGCGCGGTCAGCGCAGACAGGTCAAGCGCCTGTGTGAGCTGCGGTGTGCCGCGCAGGTCGATCTTCTCCATCATGAGGTTCTGTCCGAACGAGATAGAGGTCATGGAGCCGTTGGCATAACCGACCTCGCCGCTGCCCCCGATGAACTGTTTCAGCCGCGTGGCCGACGCCAGCTCTGCGAGTTTGGAATACAGCGCGGCCAACGAGCCGATAGAGGACAGGCGGGACGCGGAATAGATGTAGGTTTCAAGGTCGTTAAGCGACGCGCCCTCCGGCAGCGTCACGTCGTAGGACTGCCCTGCCTTTGCGCGGATCCGCTGCGTGCCGGCATTGCCGTACTTGACCGTGATGTAGACGTCGGAAAACGGGACGATATCGGAAATATCGCCGCTCGGCTCCACGCCCGCCCACTCGTCCGGCGCATTGGTACGCAGAGAGATACGGTCGGCGGTGGATACGCTGCCGCCATACTTGGAAGCGATATACGCCTCCTGGTCAGTCTCGAACTGGCGGAGCTGATCCTCCTTTGTGCCGTAGGCGATGTTCAGGAAGCGCGTTTCGCCCTTGTTGATATACGGGGAAAGATATTTGCCCCATGTGTCCTCGGCCATCAGCGCTTCGGGGCGCGCGCTCTGATGCGCTTTCCACTTCGCGCAGATGCGGTCGGCGCTCCATGCACCGGCGGATTCGCGGTCCTTATACATCGCCACCAGCTGCGGGGACAGCAGGTCGCGGACGTTGCACCACAGTACAGAATCCGAAGCGTTGAACACCTTGGCCGCGCCGACAGAATCAACGTCCTCAAGGCCATAGGTGAAGGTCATGCCGCCGGAGTTATCGTTGCCGCTGAACGTATCGTTGTCGTAGTCGCAGCGGAATGTCCAGCGGTACCCCTCCACGTCGTTGAAATACTCATAGCTGACAAAGCAGTTTTTCGCGCGGTTATCCACCAGCAGATGCCGCTCGGTGAACAGGTAGTGATATTCAAGGTCGCCCTCGTGGAAGTAGTTGTAGACCTCGGCCTTGAACTTGGCTGCGCGGTAGGCCACCGTGTCGGCGGCATACGCCACGCCGTCATAGGTCACGGGCTGCTCCAGCGTTGTGCCGGTCGCGGCTGTGCGGTCGGTGGACACGACCCACGAAAGGAGCTGCTGCCAGCGGGACTTCATGGCATCGGTTGGATTCTTGGGGAAGCGGAACTCAAAGTTGCCGCCGTCCCACGTCTCGCCGGTCAGGTCGTCGGATTTGAACAGGCACTGCGGATTGTTATTGTTCATGATCTCAATGCAGCACTGCTCGGAATAAACGCTGTTGTCCTGCCCGAACACGGCAAGGTTTTTCTTGCTGTTGTTCAGGTCGCCCACGCCGTACATGATCGTCTCGCCGGGCTGCACCGTGCGCGCGCCGACAGAGATCGCGGCCGTGGCATTGTTGGTGAAGAACACCGCACAGGGATGCCCCTCCACCGTGTCGCGCACCTTGGGATTGGCTTCGCGGGCGGCACAGGGATTCGGCTGGAAGGTGTTGTACTCGTCCACCGCGCAGACATTGTTCGCGTTCTCACTCGATGCCACGTTCAGCTTGACGTTGAGATAGTCCACGGGAATGCTGTTCTCCGTCATGGCATAGCCGGAAATGAACTCGCCGTTGCCGTTCGTCCACGTCGCCTTGGAAAAGTCGAGGTCGAGGTTGAGCGCGGCCAGCAGGTATTCCAGCGAGGACGTACCCTGTGCCTTCATCGTCACGCCCAAACCGGTGAACTGCCGCGCTGCACCGCCGCTGCCGTAGAGCAGCTCCACAGAGCAGCTCACGTTGTCCGATTTGGAGGTCGTCATGCGGTCGGCAACGATATGGATCACGCGCAGCTCCGGCGACACGGCAGAGAGCTTCTGCCTGTTGATAGTGCCGTCCGTGTTGTAGATGTTGTTGCGCTCATAGCGGTCTACCATTTCCGTGGGATTGGCGCAGTCCGCGATGAAGTTGTCCAGGATCTCATAGCGCGTCAGGGAGCTGTCATAGAGCTTGAAGCGGTAGAGCCACACATCGCAGTCCGCCGAGCCGATGGTCAGCATCGCGGGCGTCGCCTGTGTCCAGTTGTCGGTGCTGCCGTATGCGGTCACGCGGGACGGGATGCCCTCCAGCCAGATCATAGCGAAGCGGTTTTCGTTGGACGATTCGATGTTGACGTCCATCTCGATCTTCTTGTCCTCGCAGTACAGCGCCGTGATCGACTGCGCTTCCGAGGAAAGCGTGACCTGATGGGCCTGCATGGAAAGGCCGATGCTGCCGGGTTTGCAGCTGGCAATCTCGGCGGTGCCGCTGCGGCACTCCTTGACGGCGAAGATCATCTTGATCTCCTTGCCGTTCGTTTTGGCGTCGTCTGCAAACAGCGAGCGGTCGCAGGTAATCGACGTGCCGCGCTTGATGACGAACGCGGTGACGCCCTCATCATCGACCTTGAAGCCGCCGTTCACCCAGTCAAAATTGCTGCTGAAGGTGAAGGGGTGATTCGTGCCGCCGCCGTCCGAGTAGCCAAAGCTCGTGCGGCTTGCCTCGGCGTTGGTGTGGCCGCTGGGGTCTACGCTCATGGAGAGCGAGCGCGTGACCGGCTCGATGTCATAGTCCAGCGCCGTGGCCGTGCAGGTGCAGGTGGCGTAGGCCGTACCGCAGACCACGCGGAGCGTCTGCGTGCCGGTCGAGGTCGGGCGGTAGCCCCACGTCTGGGGCGTGCGGTCTACCGTCAGGGATGCGGAAATGTCCGTCCCGACGACGGAGCGCACGACGGTTGCGGATTCGCTGGCGGGGTCATAGGCGATCCACTTGACCTCCGCCGTGCCGTATACCGGCACCGACACCGACGTTTGCAGGAACGCCACAATAGGCGTCTCGCTTTCGGAATCGACCCACACGCCGACGTGGGTCAGCGTTTCCGTGGTGACGGTCTGGCCGTCAAGGTCAACCTCCATCCACGCGGTCAGGCGGTGCGCGCCGTGCGTCTGCGCAGCCACGGTGACGGCAACGGCGCGGCCGGTGGTCGATACGGTCTGTGTGCTGATGACGGTATCATCCAGCTTGACCTTCACGACCTTTTCACCCGTGCCGGTCGGCACAAGGCGCAGCGTCAGGGATTCGCCGTTGTAGATACCGAAGTCGGAGAGATTCCACGTCAGCCCGTAGGCCGCGACCGTGATCGTCCATGTCATCGACTTGGAATTGCCGTAGGTGTCCGTTGCAACAAGCCGCACGGTGTTGTATGCACCGCTGACGAGGTGTTTCTTAACATCATAGACGTTGTCGCCCTGCGCCACCGTACCGGCGTATACGCGGCTGCTGCCGACGTACCATTCCACGGAGATATTGCCAGTGGCTTCCTCCGTCTCCGTGTCCACGCTGGTCACGTTGTAGGCGATCTCCACGGTGGGCGCGGTGTCCATGACTGTGAACGTGCGCGATTCCATTTTGTTGCTCAGACGCATGGTGCTGCCGAAGTCGCCGCTGCCGCTGCCGCCCTGAATCGTGACCGGCGCGCCAACGGGGACACTGCCGCACATGAGCTGGAGCTTGCTGTCGGTATAGCTCAGGCCGTTCACGCCGAACTTGTCGAACAGCACATGCGCCGGCATACGCCGCAGGGAAACGAGGTCGTCCTCCGTCTGCGTGATCAGCACATGAAGGTCGTCCGCGGCGATCTCGGAAATTTTCTTGGTTGTGATTTTGGTAGCCATACGCTAAACCTCCTCCGGGCCTTCCAGCTTGCGCAGGTAAGCCCATTCTTCCGGGGTGATGATCTCCAGCGCCCATTCCTCCGGCACATAGATCTTCTGGCGCTTCGGCCGGCCGGCCGCGCGGAAGCCCTTGTTCCAGTAATAGGCATTCGCCAGGGCGCGGGCCTTGTGCATGACGCAGATATAGGTCGCCCGCTTATCCGGTGTGCCAAACAGCTGATAGTTCAGCGCCGTACACCACGAACACCCTTCGGCGATGGGGCAGTTGAAACATTCGTCCGTGGACTGGCTGCGGCGCGTGATGGAGCGCAGACAATTCACGCAGTCGCACTGCTGCTCCGTGACCATTACGCCGTCGTACACGTTGCCGATCTTCACCGGCGGCTGGTCGTCGCCAAGGGACGATTCCATGTAACGGATGCAGGGGTAGATGTCGCCCTTCCAGTCGCAGGCGATCATTTCGCCGTTGCCGCCGCACCAGTTCTGCACGTCGTTTGCATCCTTGGGCCGGAAAAAAGCCTGCTCGAAGATGCTCAAATACACATCCTCGAACAAGCCGTTGTCGATGATATAATCCGCTGCCTTTTTCAGCTCCGCATACAGGATTTTCGCGTGCTCGACCGTCCATCCTTCCTCGTAGACGCAGTTCAGGAAGATTTCCCGATACCCGCTCTCGATCAGCCCGCGGATGGCTTTGCAGGTGTACCGGATATTGCCGGGGGCGAGGGTCATCTTGCTGCCCATCGCACCGCCCAGCACGTCTACGAAATGCCGCACGCCCTTGATGGCAAAGTCATAGCTGCCGCTGCCGTCAGGGAATACGCGGCAGCTGTCGTGCAGCTCCTTGCAGCCGTCCACGGAAATACTGAACGAAAGGTTGCGCCAGTGCTGGCGCATATAGTCCTGCCAGCGCGGGTCGAAGTACAGCACGCCGTTGGAGCAGATAGACAGCCGGTAGCGCGTCGCCCACGGGTGATTCCGCCGGAACATTTCAGACAGGAAATAGTCCGTAATCTGATTGACCAAATCGATTTCCAGCAGAGGTTCCCCGCCGATGAATTCGATGACCACCCCCGATGTGTTTTCAGGGTTGAGGTACAGGTTGGATTCTTCGTCGGCATCCAGCAGCATATCGACAAAGCGCCTGGCGACATCAAAGCTCATGCGGTGCGCGGCCTTGTTGATCTGATAGCAGTAGGTGCAGCGGAGATTGCAGGCGTCCGTCACCTGAAAGGTCACGACGCGCGTCCGGGCTTTCCCGCCCGCCTCCGGAAAGAGACGGGCAAGGTAGTCCTGAAACTGTTCCGTGCGCTTAGCCACGGGCCGCACCCGCCGCTTCGTCCACGGTGATCGTCAGCTCGCGGGTGGCGTAGTCCAGCGACCACTTCACACTGCCGGGGACATCCGCGACGTACTGCTTTTCGATCTCCTTCTTCGCCGCTTCGAACATGGTATTGTAGCGTACAAGCTCCGCCTGATACTTGGCGAAGGCATCCGTGCTGATGTCCATGTTCATGGACAGCATTTCGGCGATGACGGTCTTGCGCGCTTCCAGCTCATAGGAATAGCGCTCCACATTGGCGACAACTTCCGCGTCGAGGGTCTTGGTAATGGTTTTCATAAGCAATCTCCTTTTCAGATCAGGTCTTTGATGTAGCAGTGCCGAAGCACTGGGTCGAACAGGTACCGAAGCAATTTGCATTGCAATTCTGGCTGCACACGCTGCCGCAGCTTCCGGCGCATCCCGTGCAGCTCGTGCCGCAGCCGCCCGTGCAGTTCCCGCCGCAGGTTGCCGTGCAGCTCGTATAGCATCCGCCGTTGCACGATTGGCCGCATCCGGAGCATCCGGAGCATCCGGAGGAACAGGCGGAATAGCAGCTGCTCGTGCAGTTGCCGCCGCAGGAAGTGCAGGCCCCCGCGCATCCGCCGGAACAGGCGGAGACGCACGCGCCGGAGCAGGACGAGCTGCAAGCGCCGCCGCATCCGCCGCAGCTTCCGCTGCACCCGCCGGAGCACCCACCGGAGCAGCTTCGGCTGCATCCGCTGGAGCAGGTACCGGAGCAGGAACCGGAACAGCCGGAACAGCCGGAGCACGCGCCGCCGCAGGAGCCGGAGCAGCCCGCGCCGCACTCATTGGAGCAGCCTGCGTTGCACTCATGTGTGCAGCCGTTAGAGCAGCCGGAGCAGGAGTAGCAATAGCCGCTGCACGAGCCCATGCACGCGCCGCCGCACCGGCTGCTGCACCCGTCGCATCCGGACGAGCATCCGGACGAACATCCGGAGCATCCGGAGGAACAGCCGCTTCCGCAGTTCGCGTAGCAGTCGCTGTCGCAGTCGCGCGCACAGGAATCCTGACAACTCGCGCTGCACCCTGAGCAGGTCGAAGCGCAGGACCGCCCGCAGGAGGTAGTGCAGCTCGACCAGCAGCCGCCGACGCACGCAGCGCCGCACGATCCGCCGCAGGTAGAGCCGCAGCCGGACGAACAGCCGGAGCAGCCCGTGCAGCTGTTGCCGCAGGAAGCATTGCACGTCCCATAGCAGCCGGAAGCGCATCCGCTGCAACCGGCGCTGCCGGACGCAGACGCCGAGCAGGTGTCAACGCACAGCCCCGTGCAGGCGCCGCGGCACGAGCTGCTGTTGCCGTTCATCGGTTCCTGCGCAAGCGTGTTGACGTAGGTGATCAGGCTCGCCGTAAAGCTCTCCGGCACAGTCTCGCCCTGCTTTGTGTTCACAAGGTCGCCGTAGTCCTTGATTTTGAGCAGCAGGTCAACGGTCTTGCGTCCGGCGTCGGCTTTCACCACGCCGCCGCTGACCGGCGTTGCCGCGAGGTCGTAGGCATCGCTGCCATAAGCGTCAAGCCCGCCGACCGGCGCATTGCGGCGGAGCATTTCCGCCTTGATCGCAGCCTTGAGCTGCAACAGCTCTGCCGCTGTCATCATTCCGTAGGCCATGCCATCACCCCCAGACCGGCAGCACGGTTTTCCACGTCTTTGCCGTTTGGTCGTAGTAGCGCATGACCTGCTTGCTATCGATCCACAGCAGCGAGGTGTCGGTGGGCTGCGTGGCCGAAATGATGAAGCCGCCGCGCAGCTGCGCGGTAGGCACTTTCCCGTCCTCCGCCAGCGTTGCAACGCCCTTTGCCGTGCCTTTCTGCTTCATGGGGATATAAGTACCGAAGCGGAACAGAAGCACCCAATTCTCGCCGTCGTAGACGAAAATGCAGTAGTCGCCCGCCTCCCAGTAATCCTCGGCCAGCAGCGTGGTCTTGCCTTTGGACACGATTTTCTTCTCGTCGGTGTCGCCGACCTTCAGCGTGGGGTTGACGGCGGTGTTCGCGTTGTCAAAGGTGATGACGCACAGATCGCCGACTTCGACGGAATCGTAGTCCTCCGATGCCGCGATCTTCGCGCTGTCACTCGCGGCGCTGTCGCAGTCGCCGTAGAATCCGCCTCCTCCGCCGCCTGCGTCAAAGTCCTCGCCGGGGATGGCTTCGCGGATCGTCCCGTTCTCCTCGCGGTAGAGCAGGCCGGTCGCCGTGATCTTGTCCTGCTTATCGCTGATAAGGTCCTGCACAGTTTCCAGCGTGACCGACGCGCCGCCGTCAATCTCGATCGTCAGCGTTCCCGTGTTGTTCACGGCGATGGTAGCGAAGAAATTGTAGATAAACGACTGCGACGTACTTGCCGCAGGGATGGAGATGCCGACGTTATCCTGGAATACAGCGAGCAGCGCTTCTGCGCCGCTGCCGACCTTGGCAAAGACGCCGATCTGCTGGAGCGTATAGGCGTCCGTCGCCGCTTCCAGCTGGAGCTTCACCGTGACGCCGTTTTCATCCTGCGACATCCCGACGATGCTCATGGGCTGCTTCTGCTCCTTGAGCGCCGTCAGCGCATAAAGGTCGGCGTCGGCCACTGTGCCGGAACCGGCGGCAGCGCGCGTGATGCGCAGCTCCGTGCCGGTGATCCAGCTCGCCAGCAGGTTAGAACCGGCATCCGTGATCGTTGCTACTTCCCACATATTTTCACCTTCCTTTATCCGTCAGTCAGAATGTCATTGAGTTCGTCAGTGAGGAAATCGTTCAGCTCGTCAAGCAGCTGGTCGCCCGCAGAGATACCGGAGGCCGTACCGGCATTGACGATATGCGTGCCCCACTGCGCCGCCATCGGGTAGACCGTCAGGCTGCTGGTGCTGCCGGAATACTCCACACTGTCCAGCTCTGAGCGCAGATTCTTGTAAAACGTCACGAGGGAAAGCACGGTCGCGTGCTTGCTCGCGTCCAGCGTGGATGCGTCCACAGGAATCAGCAGGCGGAAGTGATACGGCTCGCCGCCGTAGGCCCACCATTCCTCGACCTTGGAATTGGGATAGATGGCCGAGAGCGCCGCCATAACGGCGGCAGGCGTCCCCATGTGCTTGTGGACATACCACGATTGCCGCAGCGTGTTCCGCTTCTCCTGCAAGCTGTAGGAATAATCCCACCAGTCTACCTTGAAGTCCCACGCCAGCGTGTCCAGCAGCGTTTCGCTCAGCTCGTCGATGCGCGGGAATATCCGCGGCTCGTCGGTGTCGGCGATGCACGGCACGAGCTGTCCGGCAATCGCTTCCGCCAGCGCGCGCATATTGTCGTCCTGCTGTAAAACATCCGGCAGCGCACGGAGGAGGTTTTCGGCCGTGATGCCGTTACTCATCCTCGTACCCTCCGTTCGTGATCTGCACCGTGCCGCAGGACGCGATCTCCGGCGCGGTACCGTCCCCGCCGTCAGAGAGCTTGGTGAACACCGGCGCGGTGATGACAACGCGCTTGATGCCGGTCTGCATCAGCAGCGAAATGAGCTTGGACGGATTGATGTCGCGGCCGAGCCGTGCGCTCTGCCATGCCTTGAACTCGTCCACCGCCTTTTCAACGGCGGTCTGGATCTCCGTCGCTGGCGTCTCTGTCCCTGTCTGGATGTAGTAGGTCAGGTCGATGTTGTAGTTGGCCGTGCCGGGGTCCTGCACCTGCACATAGTCCGTCAGGGGACGCACCGTGTCGTCGCTGCACGCTGCCAGAATCAGTTCCTTGATGGTCGGCGTCGCAATCGAGCCGTCCTTCATCAGCGCGAAGATATGCACATGACCGGCCTTTTCTGCTACGGCTTCCAGCACCAGCGATTCCGCGTCAGCCAGCGCGCCGCCCTCCTCGGCGGTGATGGTCAGCAGGTTGTCGGCGTAGCTGAGCGTGTAGTCCGTACCCTCCACCAGCGCCGTTTCGCTGTCCGCCGCCGCGTAGACCTTCACGGTGGCCTTTTTGATGTGCTCGCCGCCGTAAAACGCATGGCCCGCGTAGAGCGTCAGCGTCTTGGTGATCTTCTCGGTGGGGCGGATGGCTTTCACGTCTGCAATGTTGGTGGACACAGACTTGGCCCAGTATTCATAAGCCCCCATCGGCCCAGCGACGGAATAGGCGTCCTCCGACGCCCGCAGCAGCGCATAATACTCTGCGTCGGTGGCGGCTTCTGCGCCGCCGTCCGTCGCCGTGGTGTTGGCGCAGGATTCGTAGTAGCGGACGTCGGAGATGTCCACCAGCGTATTGATCTGTCCGGCCACATAGCCGTTTCCGACCGCACCAGCCGTCTCGCAGACAAGGGTGATCTCCGCGCCGGTTTCGCCTGCGGCCACATACACGTCCTCGGTGTTGTCCCACAGGAGCGTGTAGTTCTTATCCGTGAAGCGCGCGCCTTTGGGAATCAGGATTGCCGAGCTCTGCGCTTCGGAAATGTTCACCTGCATCTTGCAGGTGGCGGGCGTCGCGCCGGGGCGCGTGCTGTCGTAGAACAGCTCGCCCAGCGCGTCAAGGTTCGCCCCGCTGGCGCGGGACGGCAGGTTTTGGTTGGCTGCGTAGTTGACCATCGTGCGGAGCTGGACGATGACATCCGCCACCCACAGGATAAACAGCCGTTCAGGGCTGGCAGGCTGCACCGTCACGCCGGTGATGGCCTCATATGCCGCAATCATTTCCGACACCAGCGGGGATGTGTCCGTCGATACGAACTTGTAGTCACTGGCCATCGATTTCCACCTCCACAACAGGAATCAGTTTGCCGGGCGCGCTCTCGTCGATCTGAAACTCCACGCTCACCAGCTCGGCGCGGGGTTCCCAGCGGGTGATAGCGTCCTTGATCTCCACGATCATCAGCGCCTGCGCAACCGGCATCGGTTTATCAACAAAGGCCATATCCACGCCGAACTCCCGATAGAGCGGCACGGAAAGCTTTTTCGTCGATAGGATGATCTTGATATTTTGCAGAACGGAGCGCACGGTGTCGCTCTCGTTCAGCGTGATTTTGTCCGCGTCTGCGGGCGTTACGATATAGCTCATGCCGTCACCTCACCATGTCAGGTATTCCAGCAGGCTGAGCGATACGGTCACTTGCTGCAAATCACCGTTGCGCCGGAAGTATTTCACCTTGGCGCTGTGGCTTTCGATGACCCACTTATGCTTGCCGTAAGCGTGGGTACCCAGCACCAGCGACAGCGGCGTGTGATTCCGCTCATACTTCCAGATCTTCACCAGCTCCGTCATCGGGTCGATGCCGAGCGTGGCGGACAGGTAGATGTCGAAGCTCAGTTTATCCGCGCCCAGGCCGGTGAACTCCGTGAGCGCGTGGGTGTTGTGCCGCTGGTGCGTCGTGTAGCGCGCCGAACCCGACCACTTCATGTTGCTCACGGTTTCGACCGTCTCGCTCGATACGTTGAAAACAATGTCCCCAAGAACGCCTACCATAGCCATCAGATCGCCCCCAATACATAGCCGTCGCCGTTGAATGTCGGAATATACAGGCACAGCACCGTATCATTGACGCTCGGCATCCACGGCTTGATGATCAGGTCGTGTTTGTGGCTCTCGTAGGCTGCATCGCCGCTGCCGCCCGCTTCGTACTCCGTGCGGGATTCCTCTCGGGACGGGATGAACGGCGGCGATTTCAGCACCGGCAGCCATGCAGAGGTCAGTCCCTTGTCGTCGAAGCGCACGCGGGCTAAGCGCCGACCGTCGTCCACGGCGTATACCGTGCCGACACGCACGAGGTTTGCAAGAATATTGTCGTTCATCAATAACCCTCCAAAACTCTGCGCAGGGATATCTGCGTCGTGTAGCCGCCGGAGCCGTCCACCGTGTGCTTTGCCTGCTTGATCATGTACTTGCCGTTCCACATCCCCCAGCCGCGCAGCATGACGGTGCGCCCTGCGGTCAGTGCGGGATTGCCCGGCAGCGTAAAAGCTGCCGTCAGCTCAAACTTGTTGTGCTCACGCAGCTTTTTCTCAGCCAGCGCCTTGGCCTCGCCCGCGTTGGCGACGGCGGCGGTGATCTCAAGGCACTGGTTGTTGTCATCATTGGATTTGTAGTCCTCCACATAGGCCGTGCCTTGCACGACCTCGCCGGAGGGCTTGGTGTAGCTCACACGGCAGGAGGTATATTTCACTTCTGCCTCGCCGGTATCGAGCCTCCACTTGGTATAGCCCGTTGTCCCGTAGGCGATGGTGAACACGGCGTCCTTTGCTTCGTAGTCCGCCTGATCGAACAGCACAAGGACGTTGTTCGCCACTTTCAGCGAGATTCCTGCATTGTGGCAGAGCGTCTGCAAAAAGGTGATGTCCGTCTGCGTGATCTGCTCCACGCGGTCATAATACGGGTCGTTTCCGGATTCATAGATGACCGCCATGCCGGCAGCTCCCGCCATTTCGCCAGCAATGCCGGAGAGGTAATAGCCCTCCCACGCCTTGCTCTTTTTCATCTGGCGGATGGTGCTGCTGTATGGCAGGCTGGTCGCCTTGATGGCAATGGTGTTCGGCGGGCCGGACGCCTGCACGCTGTCCAGCTCAAATTGGCCGCAGTTCAGCATCGTATCCTTGCCGTCGCCGTTCCAGTTGCAGCGGAGGATCGCGGCCTGAATGCTCAAGCCTTTTATCTTATCGACTTCCGCACCGACGCTGCCGCTGCCGGAGCTTCCGCCGCCCTCGGCTTTGAGGTATTCCGCAGCGACGTAGGCGGTCTTGCCGTTGTAGCTGATTTTCGCCCAGCCGCCGGATATCTCCTGCACGCTGACCGTCGCCCCGCAGGCGAACGCGCCGTACTTGGAATAGCTCGTGCCGGGGCCGGAGCGGATATTCAGCCCGCTCTTGGCCGTCACGGTGTAGCCGCTGCCGCCGGAGGCGGAGGACGCGCCCCCGCCCTCGATGGCAGCGTGAACAGAGACGTCCAGCCACTTGCGCAGCCATGTGCCGTCTCTGTCCTCAATTTTGATTTGCAGATCGTCCGTTTCGTCCTCCTCGTTGTCGGTGTACGACAGCGAGAGCAGATACGGGCGCAGCGATTTGGAGATATCCACACCAGCGAAGTAGACCTCTGCCAATGCGTGACGCGCGGTGTTGCGGTCGCTCATCCGCACACCTCCCTCCACGGCGGCTGCGTGTCATCGTCCGACGTCGTGTCTACGTCGGGGATGGTCAGCACCACACCGGCGGGGAAGATGTACGTTTCGCGGTATGCCATATTGGCGCTCATGAGCGTGTCGGTGTAGGCACAGCTGCCGAGCTGGGCATATGCGATGCCGTCCCACATATCGCCCTGTACGGTGGTATAGGTTTTCATCGGTACACCCTCCTCCCGTTGTCCGCGTTCACTTCTTCGATAATCTCGCGCACCCGCTCGGCGAATTCATCGCCGTAGGCCCGCAGCTGCTCCACGGTTTCAGGCGACGCATTCCCCTCGATCTGGAACGAGACGTTGATGACTGCGGCGGGCACGCCGCCGGAGCCGCCCATATTGGCATATACGGCGTCGCTCCCATAGGATGCCAGCGCCTGCAAAAGCTGCGGCGCAAAGGAAACCATCTGCATTTCGGTGGACAGCCCGCCGCGCATGGCGGCGGTTTCCTCCGCGGTCATGACCTGCTCGCCGCCGTTGAAATAAACCAGCTCCGGCCCGTGCTCGCCGACGAGGGCGAAGCCGGGCGCGGCGCTCTCCGTGCCGGATGCATACTGCTGGAGATAGCCGCTCTGCCCGCTCTGTCCGGGCTTGATGACCTGCGGTGTCAGTGCGCTGCGGGCATAGCTGGCGATCCGCGCATATGCCGCCTGCACCTGCGGCAGCATTTCGTTCGCGCCGTCGATAAAGCCCTGAATGGTGGCGCGGCCCGCTTCCGTGGATTCATCGCTGAGATCCATCGCGGCAATGTCGTCTGCCAGCGTCTCGCCCAGCTCGTCCATTTCTGCGGAGAAATTGGTTTTCAGCTCGGCGATGTTGTCCGCCACGGCGTTCTGCTCCGTCTGCAAAGCCTGCCAGTTCTTCACCATTGCGGCAAGGTCGGCGTCGCTGGCCGCAGCCATACCGGCAACGGCATTCACGCTGTCCGTGCTGCCGTCGGCAAAGCTGGCGATCATGTCGCTCAGGCCCTCGATGTCGCCTGTGCGCTCGCGCAGGGAAGCGAGATTCGTGTTATACTCCTGCCAGTAGGCAATCTGGCCCTGTAGGTTGCTGTTGATGCTGGACGCGGAGGTTGCAACGACCTTCTCCGCCTCGTCCCAAAGCTCATACTGCCCGCTGACGCTTTCCAGCGCCGCGTCGTAGACCTCGGTATACGCCTTGGTCAGCTCCTCCATCCGCTCTTTCGTCTCGCCGATGGCAAGCGTCATGGCTTCGGTGCTGTCGGCGGCGCCGGAGGTCGCTTCGGCGTACTCCGTCAGCTCGTCAAGGTACTGCTGATATTCCGATACCGCGCTGTCGTAGGTGGCCTGCGCGTCGGCAACGTCCGCCGTGTAGGCGTCCAGCGCTTCCTTCGCGGCGTTGTATTCCTTCTGCTCAGCAGAAAGGCCAATAGAAAACCACGAAAGGCCGGAGGTATCGTATTTCGATGCGTTGTCGGTCAGCTCCTGGAATGCCGCTTCGGCCGCATTGAAACGCTCCTGTGCGGATGCCTGCTGCTCAGTCGCGTCCTGAAGCTTTTGCTGCGCGGTGTACTGCGCATTCAGGGCGTTTACCATGCCCTCCTGCGCAGCTTCATAGCGCTGGCTCGCGGCCTGCGCCTTAACCATCGCTTCGATCGCCGCGGTGACATTGGTGACGCCGCCGACCACATCATCATAGTTCAGCGCGAGGTCGGGAACGATCTCGTTCAGACCCGCGATGATGGCTTTCATTTCCTCCTGCGTGGCAGCCGTTTTATCGGTCTGCGACGCGAGGTCTTGCAGCCTGTGAACGAGGGCAAGCGTATTAGCCTCGTTGTTGCCGATCTCGAGATAGGCTTCCCGATAGCTGTCAAGCCCCTCGTTGAGACTGTCGATGGTGCTGCGGAACTCGTCCTGATAGTCGCTGAGCGTCTGCCGGTTCGATTCAAAGCTATCGTTCAGGTCGTCGATGCGCCACGCGAGATAACGGGCTTCCTCCGAGGTTTCGCCGTAAACTTCGCAGGTTTCCTCATACTCGGCCCGCAGCTCCTGAAGCTGGAAATACTCTTGCCGGGATGCCTCGGTCATCTCCCGCACCTGCTTGGCTTCGCTGTCCGCAGCGCTCGTCAGGCCGACAATCACGGCGGTCAGTGCTGCCAGACCGGCAACCACGCCCATAATGATATTTACGCCGGGGATAGATGCTGTAAACAGCTTCATCAGCGGGATAACGACCTTCGTGATTGCGGCATATGCCGACAGTGCGCTGACAGCCGCAAGGAGGACGCCAGCGAACGCCGCAATCGCCTTGACCAGCGCGGGGTGCTCCTGCACAACGTTATTGAACAGGTCAAAGCATTTCGTGCCGACCCCGTAGAGCTTTTCCATGGCCGGTGTGAACTGCTCACCGACGCTGATTTTCAGGCCATCCCATGCGGACTTCATGATGGTAAGCTGACCGTTCATGTTGTCCAGCTTGATTTCGGCCATGCGCTGCGCCGCGCCGGTGCAGTTGTTGATGCTGGCCGTCAGGGATGCGTAGTCCTCGTCGGTGGCGTTCAGAATTGCCAGCAGTCCGTTGTAGCCGCGCTGTCCGGCGAGAGCCATTGCGTTATTCACGCGCTCGGCCTCGGTCAT
Source organism: Oscillospiraceae bacterium UBA4632 (assembly GCA_002405995.1). Classification (GTDB taxonomy): domain Bacteria; phylum Bacillota; class Clostridia; order Oscillospirales; family Oscillospiraceae; genus Hominicoprocola. Next base: position 58,627 of record DHMW01000122.1, on the reverse strand, counting down.
CTGCTCGAAGTAGACGCGCAGCTCGTCGATGGTATCGCTGAACGACTTCATCGTGCCGTTGGCCTTGATCGCCGTGTAGTCGTACTCGCCGAACGCCGCGCCGGTCAGCGTGACGCCCTCCAGCAGACCGTTGAAGGTGTTCTTGAGTGCCGTACCGGCAACGCTGCCCTTGACGCCGCTGTTGGCCATCAGGCCAACGGCTACCGCCACGTCCTCCACGGAGTAGCCCAAAGCGCCGGCAATGGACGCAGCATTGGCGAAGGTTTCGCCCATGATTGACACGTTGGTGTTGGAGTTGGTCGCCGCCGCTGCCAGCACGTCGGCAAAGCGCGCCGTGTCGGCCGCTGTGAGGCCGAATGCGGTGAGGTTGTCGGTGACAATATCCGAAACCATCGCAAGGTCCTCGCCGCTCGCTGCGGCCAGTTGCAACACGCCATCCATGCCCGAAAGCATCTCCTGCGCGTCCCAGCCCGCCATTGCCATGTAGCCCATCGCGTCGGATGCTTCCTGCGCGGTGAACTTCGTGGTCGCGCCCAGCTCCTTGGCCTTGTCGCTCAGCAGCTGCATTTCCTCTGCGCTGGCGCCGGAGAGGGCTTCGACGTTGCTCATGCCCTCCTCGAAGTTGCCCGCGATGGTGACGCACTCCATGTAGGCGTCGGCAATCTCGTGCAGCGCCGCCGCGATGCCCGCCGCGCTGATGGCGGATGCAACGACGTCAAAGGCCATCGCGCCCGTGCTGCCGAAGTCCTCCTCCTTCTCTTTCAGCTCGCCGAGCTGCTCACTGAGCCGCTTGTTCTCCTCGGTGAGATTATCGGTGTCGATGCCGCTTTCCTTCATCGCAGCGGCCAGCCGCTCAAGCTTCTCGCGCTGCTGGTCGAGGGAGGCGGAGGTCTTGTCGATCTGCTGCTGCTTGGAAAGTAGCTTGTTTTCCAGCTCTGAGGAGTAACCTCCAGTTTCCTGCATCTCGCGCTGGATGTTGTCATACTGCTGCTGCAAAAGCTTCAGCTTTTCTTCGGTCTTGCCAATGGACTCCTGCTGCCGCTGGTATGCCTTGATGTCGGATTGCGATTTATTAAGCGCTTCGACCTGCTTCTGCAGTTCGGCGAGCTCCTTTTGGGCTTTCTGGAACGCACCGGAAAACGAGCCGCCAAGCTGAGAATTGAGCTTGAATAGCATCTCGTATTCTTTTCTGTTTGCCACAGTCAGCCCTCCTTTGGTCTATTTTCTTACCCATAGCGGTCAAAAAAGCCGACCGCTATGGGTGCGGTTTCGATTTTTCAACGATCCAGTTGCTGTCCCTGATCCACGCCGACAGTTCGCACAGCGGCAGAGACAGCCAGAACGGCACCGGCGTATTGTTCACCTTTGCCAGTAACAGGCATTGGCGGCGCAGCCATGTGCCGCCGTCTCCGATTACAGCTCCGATCTGAGCAAAAAACTTCTTGCGCTGCTCCTGATACGGTTGTAGTCAGAAAGGCGCATCAGCTCGAACGCATCCGAGCCGATGGGCTTGTCACAGGCACGCGCAGCCATGCGGATCAGGTACTCGCCGGAAAGTGTCGGGACGATGACCGGCTTGCCGAGCGCCTGAAGCTCACTCTCAATGGCAAGGCCGTCCCTGCCGGTCAGGCTGCCCCAGTCAAAGGTCAGCGTGTCATAGGTCACGCCGTCGTAGGTAAACGGCGTGGAAAAATGGTGAACGTAGGTAAAGGCCGCGTTTTCGGCCTCGTTCTCCGCGACGGAGAAAGCATCTGCATCTACGATGTTGTCGGTCTTTTTCGTACTCATGGGATATCTCCTTTCACACAAAAAGCTGCACCCGGCAAGAGCACTTTTCTCCTGCCGGGTGCGTTGGTTGACTTACTTGCCGAGCGCCGTCCTGACCTCGGAGAGCACGTCGACGCCGTTGACGTTACAAATGAAGTTCAGCGGGTCGAGTTCCTGCTTCGTCTCGCCGTCGATGGTGGTTTTCCAGTAGCGCACCGCGTATTCGCCGGAAACATCCGCCGCAGACGCAGGGGCCACGCCACCGCCGCCGGTTTTCTTAGGAATCACGCGCATGAAGTGCTTCACGGCGCGCACCTTGATCGCACCGGCAACAGGGTCCTCCTCCTGCTGCGCCACGCGCAGGTCGATGTCGTGATAGCGCATCTCTGCCAGGCGGAACGCATTGTCGCTCAGCGTCTTGAAGTTGAGCGCGAGCGTCATCGCGTTCAGATGGCCGAGGATGACGTCCTCGATCTCACCGGAAATGCCCGCGCCGGAATGGGACACCGTAGCAAAGCCGATATCCGGCATCGTGGCGCTGGCCGTGCCGATAAATTCCTTGCCGTCCTCATAGACCGCAAAATTGATGACCGCAGAATCCATGAATTACACCTCCTTAGGCAAACGCCGCCGTCACATAGTCGGCGTCGTATTCCAGAATGAACGAGATCTCCTGTGCGGGGCTGGGCGGGGTGATGTAGACGTGGAAGCGCACAATGCCCGCCATCAGGTCGGCAACGGGGTTCTCCGCGTCCACGAACTCAACGCGCGCGCCGAGCAGATACCCCGCGCCGACGAGGCCATTGAGCCAGATGTTTGCGCTGTTCATGATTGCGTCGATCAGGCGGCGGTTCATCGGCTTGTCCAGCTTCGCCCAGCAGGACTGGATCAGGCTGCTGGATACCCAGTCAAACATGCGGCTGAGAGGGATGAAGTAATCCTTGACGTCCGTGTTGGTGGGGTAACACGCGGTATAGTTGCCACATGCCACCCAGCCGGAGGACAGGAAGTTCAGCGCCGTTACCACGCCGATGTTATTCAGCGTGTCTGCCTGCGCCTTGGTCTGCGTGACGGGCGTGCCGTTCTCCAGACACAGGCCGTCGATCTTGAGTGCCTTGTTGGACGGGCTTTCATAGGGGCAGCCGTCGTTGCCGGCGTCAACGCTGGCGATCAAACCGGCCAGCTGCGTGGAAAGGTGGAACTTGCGCTTATCCAGCGAGCACATCGGCCAGCACAGGATCTCGGTCAGATCCACAAGGTTCTTGCTCTGCTTCCACGCCGACACCGCATTGTAGGCGGTGCAGCCGGATGCGGAGCTGTCAACGTCCACCAGCGCCTTGGCGGGGAAGATGCCGTTGATGGCCGTGGCCTTGGTCGCCATCACCGCCGCAACGGAGCTGACCTGCGAGAAGCCGGGCGCGCAGATGAGGTCGGGGATGACGCCGGCCGTGGACATACAAAGCTCGATCGCGTCCATGCTGGATGCGACGAGCGCCGCCGTCACGGCATCGGTCTTGACGGTGGAGTAGGCGATGTTCAGGCTCTCCTCCGTTGCGTGCTCGCTGCGCGCGTCCAGCTCGACGTAGATATGCTCGTCGGCCAGATAGACCGTGTAATCCTCGTCCAGCGTGTACGCTGCGCCCTCGCCGCCGTCCGCCTTGACCACCACGGTGGACGGGATCGCCGTCACCGGCAGCTCCACGCGGCGGTTGACCACTGTGAGATCGTCCGCCGTCACGGCTTCCTTCATGGTTTCGGGATTCAGCAGGTTGCAGAAGATCACCGGCTGGCAGCCGTAGAGCTTGAAGTGGGAGTAGGCAAACTCGCAAAGGGTGAACTTCCCCCAGTCGTCAGAGTAGCCGAACTTGGATTCGTATTCGTCCCAGCTCGTGCAGAGGACGGGGATGCCGACCGTGGCCGGATTCTCCGCCGTATGGACCGGCGCAGAGCCGATGACGAACGGGATGCCGACCTTTGCGACGATCGGCGTAGAAACGCTCGTAGCTCTCTTGGTCACATTTACGCCATGATTAGGCATGGTTGATACCCTCCTTTATTCTCCGGCCAGCTCGCGGGTCAGCCTGCGCGCCTGCTCGTATAAGCCGTTGCCGGGTGTTTTGATTCGGATTCGCGCTTCGCTCAGCTGCTCGCCGTCCACAATCAGGCTGCGGATGCGCGGCCAGCGCTCCACATAGGGCGCAAGCTGCTTGCAGGCGTCGTCGCGTGAGCAATGAAAAATGGCACCGTATTGCACGACGCCACGGATAGATGGGCCGAGGTATACGCAGTACCGCACCGGCTCCTGAACGGTTTTTTTCTTTCGTGCCGACCGTCCCGCGGCTCGTCTTACAGCCATTGGCGTACCTCTCTTTCCACAGCCGGAAGTTTCCACATACTCACCATTTCGCCCATGTAGTAGGGCGCGGAATCGTTGGGATAAATCAGCCCTTCCAGTCCTGTTTCAAGGTCAAGCTCATACCGGTCGGCAAGGACGCATTTGCGCAGCAGGTCGATGCGCAGCCGCTCCATAAGATTGAGCAGCGCAAGCGCGCCCTCTTCCTCGTCGCTGCTGTATACGCAGAAGATGGAGCGCACCTGCGCTGTCGATTTGGGCAGCTGGCCCTTTTCCTGCTGGTCCTTGGCGGTAATGAGCTGGTGGATGATGTAGGGGGCTTTCTTCTCGGCGGCCCGGCTGTCCGGCAGGCGCATCAGATGCACCCGCGCGGCCCGAAGCTCCGGCTCGCCGTCGCCCTTCTGGGCAGAGGTCGGCATCAGAATTTCGCCGGTCGATTCCAGCGTGAACGCTTTCAGCGCGTTCAGAAGGTCAACTCGGTCCATCCGTTACCCTCCCCAGCCGTTGAGCAGGCGCGTGATCTCGTGCTCCATGCGCTGCCCGAATGCGTCCTGAATCGTCTCGTCCATCTGCTCTATGACGTGCTCGTTGCGCATCATGTGGGCAGTAGATGGGCCGAACAGCTGCTGCACGGGGAACCGGTCCTTGCCGACGCGCTCAAATACCGCCGTCGGGCCGAATACCCGCCCGGCAAAGGCATGTTCCAGCACAGCCGTTCCGCCGGAGCGCATCACCTGCGTTTGCAGACGGCCAGCGCGCGAATACCGCGTCCGGAATGTCAGCAGCGGCAGCACGTTCCCCGCGTACATGATGCGTAGGCTTGCCACGCCGCCAGCGTCGCCGGTGATACTGGTTTTGCTGGTGACATTACGCATGAAGTCTCCCTTGTTGATGGTGTACTCAGCGGCGGCGAACTGTCCGGCCTTGGTTTTCGCCTGGTCTCCCGCGCGGCGCAGCGCCGCATAGGACGCCTTATAGATGCCGCCTGGAATACCGGCAAGGAGCTTATTGGCGCGCTCGACGGTATTGGCGTTTGCTTCGCTGATACGGACAGTGCTCATTCGTCAATCGCCTCCAATTCCACCCGCAGCATCCCCATTTCGCAGACAGACGCGGCAACATAGAACTCACGGTAGAATCCACCGCTGCCCTCCTCGTCGTTGATCTGGATGCGCATACCCTTTTCCGGCTGGTTGCCGCCGAGGTCGGACAGCGCGCAGTGCAGCACAGCCGACGCCAGATAAAGCCCCTGGCCATGGTCGCCGCTGCTCACCATGACGGGGCGCTCGCTCTGCTTGATGCCGGACAGCACGATGGGGATGTCCGCATACACCGCGCCGTCGTAGCGCACGGTGCGCCGGTCGGCAAACTCGCCGTCGTTGAGAAATACCGCAAGGTTATCCGCGGCAACCATGTCCTTGAACGCGCTCATTCCACAGGGGCCTCCGCCGAAAGAACGGGCGGCATGTCGCCGTCGCCGGGGGTGACCTCGGCGGCGGTGATGGCGTCAATGAGCTGCGCCTTGGTCTTGAGCTTGCCGGTGCTGATGCCCATGTCCTCGGCCAGAGCGCGGAGCTTGTCACAGGTCAGCGTCGAGAGCTGTTCGAGGTCAAGATGGCCCGTTTCCTCGCCCTCTGCGGCGTTGTTGAGCGCGGCAGTGTCGTCGCCCGCCTGATTCTCGTCCGAGCCCGCAGGCGGCGTTGCAACGCCCTCCGCGTGCCTCTCCGGCACAAAGACGGCAACCTTCTGCGCGACAAGGCGTTCCTCCACCTCCGGAGCGGCTTCAAAGCAGCCGTCAACGGGAGTGTAGGTGCGCTTGCCGATGCGAGTGGAGCCGGAAATCATTCTGATCATGTTCCGCTCCTTTCTCAGCCGAGGACGTTCTTCGCCACGCGCCACGGGTTGATGCGGTTGGGGACGAACAGCGGGCGGCAGGAAAGCTGCGTCTCGCGGGCGGGCGGACGGATGGTGTAGATGTGCTGCGGAACGCGCTTATTGGCGTAGGTGTGGAAATGGCCGTCGTTCTCCATCTGCGTCACGGCGCCGTACAGGCCACGGCCAACGTTGGGCGCAATGGCGATGACCGTACCGGCAGGCACATAGGCAGTGTCTCGGCCGTTCTCGTCCTCATAGGTGCCGTCGGAAACGAGAATGGGAAGCACACGGCCCTTGAAGTTGAACGAGCCGATCTGATAGACGAACTCGGTCAGCTCAGACGGGTCGATGCGGCCAAGCTCCACGCGGCGGTTATCCAGCATGGCGAGCACCCAGCCGTCCTCCATGAGGAAGTCGCCCACATCCTGCGCCACGAGGATTTCGCGCACGGGGCGGCCGCTCTGGGTCAGCTGGTGGATCATGGTGCAGATGTCGTCGTACCAGTTGCCGGGCGTCCAGATACCGTTGGAATAGGTGCTGTGCGCCCACGTCGCGGACGGAGTGAACAGCGCGGGGTTGTTCGTGCCGTCGTAGAACTGCACGCCGATGTCCTCGTAGACATCCGCGCGGTCGGTGCGGTGACGCATGGTCGTGCCGTTGTTCAGGATGGTCTGCACCGCCAGCAGCTCCTCGCTGCGGGAGATACGGGCAGACAGCTCCGCGAGGTCATGCACGAGGAAGTGGCGTTCGCGCTCTGCGGGGGTAGCCGTAGAGAGCAGCGATTCGCCGAAGCCGCGGCTCTGCAGCTGGTCCAGCGTCAGGGGCATTGCCACGGCGATGTTGGCAGGCTCAAGCTCCGCCGTACTATAACCGTCACGAGTGCCGGGGATGGAGCCGATGCGCGGCAGCACGAAGGGCGCGCGCTTCTGCTTTTCCTCCTTGTAGTCCGCAAGGACGCGGGAGGTGCCGAAGACGTCCATTGCGTCATCCGTGGGGAAGTAGCGGGTCTTGAAGAAAGACTGCTCCAGCGGGATTTCGCGCACCGCTGCGAGCATGAAATAGGTGCTGTAAATGTCCATAAAGTTCCTCCTTACATCATGTCGGTGAGGATGATGTCATACTTGCGCATGGCGTCCTCATCGGCAGCACTCAGGGTGTAGCCGGACTTGACGGCGACGGCGGCGCGGTTGAAATTGCCACAGCGGTACGCGACGGCCACTGCGTCGGCAGTCTTGCCGACGGTCACATCGTCCGCAAGGATGCAGTGCGGGGTCAGCTCCTCGGCGGCCACGGGGTTGTCGCCGGTCACGGCAGCCTGCGCGGTCGTGCCGAGAATGACGCACTTACCGTCGCGGCTGGACATGGCGAGGATCGTGCCGCGCTTATAGGTCGTCTCGGCGCTGCCCTCCTTGCGGATCGTGACGCCGAAGGTTTCTGCTGCGGGGGTCAGCTTGGCGATCAGGTTGTCCACCGTGCAGCTGCCAATAGGTCTTACGAGATTCTTGTTCATGGCTTACTTGCCCTCCTTCCGCTTCAGGAAGGCTGCGACCGCAGCCTTGGCCTGCGCTTCGATGTCGTCCTTGTCGTCCTCGCCGTCCTTGCCGTCATCGGCGCCGGGGGCGGCAGGCACACCGGACGCGCCGCTGTCCTTGGCGTCGCCATCCGCGTCGGCAAGGAATTTGCTGCCCTGTTTGGCCGCTTTCTGCGCGGCACGGTAGGCAAGCTCCTGCGCGGTACACTTCTTGTCACCGTACTTGGCTTCCTGCACCAGCTCGTCCGAAAACAGAGCGGACACCTCGTCGATCTCCTGCATACGGCGCTCCTCAGCCTGCACCGCTTCGGTGACGGCGGCGTTGGTATCGACGGCCGCGCGTGCGTCCGCTTCCACCTCGGCAACCAGTTCCGGGTACTTTGCCCGGAGTTCTTCCTTGGTCATAGAGTTATTTCCTCCTTTATCACCGCCTGTGACCACAGGCTGATTTATCGCAGCCGACGCTTCCGCGCCGGGTGTGACCGTGGGGATATTGTCCGGCAGCACCATGCCGGGGCAGAGGTGCATCTTGCGGCCGCGCACGAACAGGCAGCGGCCGTCCGCGCTGGCGGCGATGTCCAGCGGCTCAGCGTCCTCAATGACTTCATCGGCAAAGCCCTTTTCCACGGCTTCGCGGCCGGTCATATAGGTTTCGTCGCTCATCATGTGACTGATGACCGTATCGCTCATGCCGCTTTTGCGCTTGTAGATGCTCACCATCGCCTTGTCGTAGCTGTCCATGCCCTCGGCGGCCTTTCGCATATCGTCGGCGTTGTAGCCGCCGTAAAGGAACGACCAGCCCTTGTGGATCATCACAAGGGAGGACGGATTCACCTTGACCGTATCGCAGGCGCACATGATGACGCTGCCGGCGCTCATGGCCACGCCGTCCACAATGCAGGTAAGCTTCATGCCGGCCGCAGCCAGCTCACGGAGCCGGTTGTGGATTACGATGCCGACCACCGCATCGCCGCCGTAGCTGTTCAGGCGGATGGTTGCATCCTTGCAGCCCTTGATCGCGTCCAGATCGCGCAGAAATTCGTCCTGCGCAATGTAGTTGCCCTCCAGCTTTTCGCCCGTCCACCAGTCCGTCGGCCACGTCTCCACGACGTCGCCGTACATCTGCACTTCGGCAGAAACGCCGTCGGAGCTGGACAGGGCATAGCAGTTTCTCTTGATGTTGATGCCTTTCACGTTCGATTCCTCTCTTTCCAGATATCACTTGATGGGATGTATGGGGCGTTCAGCCATTCGCGGATGCCCGCGCGGCAATCGTCGTTGCATCGGCGCTCGCGGCTGCGCGGGCAGTAGGCGCAGCTGTCGCACAGGTAGTTCCATATGGCGTTTGCCATCTTCCACACGCCCAGCTCAAGCAGGTGCTCATAGTTAGTTGTTCTCATCGCCGTCACCGCCGTCCTCGCCATCATCCCCGCCGTCATCGTCGGGCGGGAGGGCCTGATGCGTCGGGCTTCCGGCCGCGGCAAGCAGTTCGTTTTCAGCTTTCAGCTGCTCCACGTTCTCCTGCCAGTCGCCGCCGCCCAGCTCGCGGGTGATCTGCTCGTGGGTCTTGATGCCGCAGTTGGTCAGCATGATCGCGGCCTCGGCTTCCTTCTTGGGGTCAAGCTGCCCCTGTACGGGGCCGATCCACCGCGCCCCGCTCCACGCAGCGCGCAGCAGCGGGTCGTCGAAAAAGCCGGGGGCCTTGATGCGCCCGCGGGCAACCGCCTCGGCCAGCCAGATTTCATATATCGGCTGACAGAAGCCGTCCACAAACCACACGCGGCGCATTTTGAACGCTTCCCACGCTTCCAGCAGCGCGCCGCGGCTGGCGGAATAGGAGCTGTTGAACTCCTTGATCAGCACGTCATAGGGCAGTTCCAGCGCCGAGCCGACGATGCGGCAGATGGTCTTGACGAAGGTTTCAAAGCCCGCCGTCGGCACGTTCGGATTGCCGAACTGCACCTTTTCGCCGGGGGCAAGGTGCGTCACCGTGCCTGGCCCCATCTGATACTCGTTCTCACCGCTGGCAAACTCGCCGGGGTTCGCGTCCGGTACGCCGTCGATGTTGCTGCCGCCGACCTCGTTCACGGGAATCTGCGACGGGTCGGTTTCCGTCTCGATCCACGCCGTGAAAAAGCTCTGCACCAGTGCGGCCATCAGCTCAGCTTCCGTGTAGCGCCGGAGCTGTAAAAGCGGCTCAATGACCTGCGCCAGATACGGAACGCCGCGGTACTGGTCGGGGCGCTCGCTGTCCATGATGTGCAGGATATTCGGCAGGCCGGTGCGCTCGCCGTAGGCAAGAACGCGCGTCCATTCGCGCTTTTCTTCCAGCGCGTCAGCCTGCGGATAGCTGTTGCAGACGTGATAGGCCACCACGCGGCCGTCACTGTCCACCTCCACGCCGTCATAGACCTTGTGGCCCGCGCCCGGCTTTCCGGCGGGGATCTTCCCGTCAGTCAGGCGCAGCATGGAATATCCGCCGAATTCATCCGGCGTGCTCACACGGTCGGCTTCGATCAGGTGGATGCGCAGGGAATAGGGATTCAGCGGCGTGGGGGTGTAATGCTTCACAAGCGGGAATACGTCGCCGGAGAGCAGCCACGACTTCAAGGCCAGCTGCTGCAAGCCTGCGAAATTGTTCAGACCGAGTGCGTCGCAGTTCTGCGCCTTGTTCGCCCACAGCGCAAATTCCGCTTCCGCTTTCCGCTGCCACGCCTTTGCCGCTTCCGGCGACAGGCCCAGCAGGTCACGGTCGATGGTCGATTTCAGCGTCAGCCCAGTGCCGACGATTTTGGTGCGGTTGGTATTGATGGCCGAAGTCGCTACCGGCGCGGCCATATACAGCATCCTCGACCGCTGACGGAGCGTCATTCCGTTGCGGTTGATATCCTCATTGGGCGAGCCGCTGTCGGGGATAAAGCCCTTGAGCGCTCGCCGCGTCATACTGGCCCCGGCTTCGCTGTACCCTCTGGCCTGCACGCCGCCGCGCCGGGCGTTCTTCTTTTTGCTCATGCGTTTCGCCTCCTATGGGGTGAAAATAAACACAGCAGGAACGCACGGTTGCGCATTCCTGCTGTGTTGCTATTGCACGCGTGCATTTTTGCGGAAAAAGCGCACGCGTGATGCGGTTATAACCGCGCTGCCCGGCAGCGAAAGGAGCAAATTCCGCCGGGCGGCGCGGTGCAAAAGCCCTTTCGGGCGATTTGCCGGTATCATTTTCGTGACCTCACGAAAAAGGTCACCAGTCGCGGGGAATCACGCCGAATGCCTTGCGCGGGCGGGTGTTCGCCAGCGCCGCTTCCAGCTCATCGATTTCGTCCTCCAGCGCTTCAATTTCCTTTTTCAGCGCGGGGAGGTCAAATTTTGTGAGCTGCCGGTCGTCGATCATGTAGCTTTTCACGCCGCCCTCGATCAGCTTGATATAAGCGTCTCTCAGCCGGGTAAGCGCCCGCTGCCGGAAGTCCAACCGCGCGCGCAGCTCAACTGCATCTGCCATGTGGTTCACCTCACCAATTGTCGTAATATCGTTCCAGCGCCGGAGCTTTCCTCCGCGCCGGTTGCCTGGCCGGTTCGGAAGGGGCGCTCGGCGCTGTTGCAACGCCGCCTGTGCCGCGCGCAGCAGCCGCTTCCTTGAGCATCCTTGCGATCTTATCAAGGTCTTTCGGGAGCGCCTTAAACGCCGCCATTGCGTAGTTGCGGCAGTCCAGCGCCTCGTTGCGCTCGTGGCCGGGGATTTTCTCCCACACCCACGGCTGCCGCTTGTTGGTCTTGTATACCAGCCGCTCCGATAGCAGCCCCGCGAAATAGGCGCTGCCGTAATCGTCACGGAGGGGAAAATGACAATATTTCTGGCCGGGCGTCTGCACGGCCAGATTATCCATAATGATTTGCTTTCCGGAATCGACACCGATTTGGTATTGCCAGCAGTAGCCGACAATTACCTGATTCACCACAATCTTCATCTGCTTTGGCGGGGCGGTATAGGGGCGGTCAGGCCCCGGTATGCCCTTAATGCAGAAAACATGCTTGCCGATGCGCTGGCGGCAGCGCATACGCACATCCTGCGTAAAATGACCGCCCTCATCGACAAAGGACATGGACATTTTCAGACCGACACCGTTTTCAAAGTGGAGCACACGGTCGAAAACTATATCGTCCAGCTTGTCCCATGTGGCGTCATCATCTGGGCGGCCCATGATAATGCCCTTTTCGATGCCCCATGTCTCGCCGAAATTGCCGTGGCCTACGATCTCATACTCCATGCGGTCATCCTGTGTATCGACGCCAGCAGTCAGCACCAGCGTTCCCTCCGGCAGCTCGGCGGGGTATTCCTCGCGCCGCGCCATCAAACTGTCTTCGTCCTGCAAATCGCCGCGATCTTCCCAGAGCAGCCCGAAGCAGGTGTTATAGACGACCTGCATCTTTTTCGTATTGCCGATGGCGTTCAGGTATTTGAGAATAATGGATTCCCACGTCGCCCACTGGCTGACAAAGGCATTGAGCCAAAAAGACCGCGTCCCCTGCTCATAGGCATCAGGGTTCGCGGCTTCCCAGCGCGCCGGTGCGCGCTTCATCTGCAATTCGGTTGACACGCACGCGCAGCTGGGGCAGACGTAATAGATATTCCGCACCTTGTAGGTCTTGTGACCGGCGATAAGGTTCTCGTCGTAGTCAAAGCGGATATCCGTCCAGTTGATCTCGTGGTATTTGCCGCAGTGCGGGCAGCAGGATTTCCAGCGCTCCATCGTGCCGGTCGAAAAGGACGCTTCAATGGCGCTGGCGTTCTTGACCGTCGGGGTCGATACCTCGCCGGACTTCGCGTTATAGAAGGTGGTCTGGCGCGCCATAGCCAGCCCCCACGGGTCGCCCTCGTTGCCGGCGCTCGTGGCCCAGCGGTCGCGCTCGTCGCCCAGTACATAGCGAATGGGCTTGGACGCAAGGGCGTGGGCCTCGGTGGAGCCGCACATCGTAAGGATTCCGCCGGGGTAGGTCTTTTGCAGGATGGTGTTGCCGCTGTCGCGGCTTTTGACCTCGGCCACCTTGGCGCGCAGCGTGGGGCAGTCGCGAATCATCGGCGCGATACGGAGCTTGGAATACTCCTTGGCGTCAATGGTCGTGGGATGCACAAAAAGGATGGAGCCGGGGTCCTGGTCGATGACGTAGCCGATGCAGTTGTTCAGGAATTCGGACTTGCCGACCTGCGACGCGGCCACCACAACGATGTGCCGCACCTTTGGGTCTGTCCATGCGTTCATCGGCTCGCGCAGATAAGGGGTGCGCTCGGTACGCCATGGGCCGGGCTCGGCGGCGCTCTCGGCGGACAGGCGGCGGTTCTTCTCCGCCCATTCCGTCACGGTCAGGTCATCCGGCGGCAGCATTCCGGCCATCGCCTTTGCAACGACCTTGTTCAGCCGCGCGATTGCGATTGCGCGGTTATTCGCCATCGGCGTCACGCTCCGACCAGTCGCGCCGCTCTCTCACGCGCTCCTCATACTTCTTGGGGTCATAGTGATAGGCGGCCAGCTCGCGCATAACCTTCCCGACCTCTTTGCGGATGACCTCGGACGCTTCTGCCGGAGTGGCCGCAGCCGCGGTATCCACGGCCAGCCGTCCGGGCAAGGCGTTCAGCGCGCCGCGGATGGTGTAGACCAAATCCTCTGTCATGGCCGCGACGTCCTCTGCGCGGTGCATCGATCCTTTCAGCTCCTCCGCTTCCAGCTTGGCGATCGTCGCCTTGGAGGTCTTGATGGTCGCGTCAGCCACGCGGCGGGCCTTTTCGAGCTTCCGGTCCTCCTCATCCAGCGGCTCGGCAGAAAGAAACTTGATATATCGCTGAACGGATTCAGCCAGCAGGAAGCGCCCCTTGCGCACGGTCGGCAGCGTTCCGTCCTGCGCCATCTGCTGCACCCGCCGGGCTGTCACGCCCAGCACTGTGGCCAGTTCCGTGGTGCTGACCTCGGTTTCGTCGGAGAGCTTCTCCACCTGTTCAGCCATATAGCAAACTCCTTTCCTTGTTGTCGCGGGACTCACCGGAATTGCACCGGAGCACACAGGCTGCTGCCAGCAGTTCTGCGCGAGACCCTTATCCCGCTGTGATCTTATATTTCAGACAGGAGGCCAGCGCAGTATACCTCAACCGCGCTGTGGTATGAAAAGTGCGCAGTGCCTTTTCAGGCATCTGCGCACATCTCAGCGTAAGCGAAAAGGCACCGGGAAATCCGATGCCTTTCATAGATTATTTTAATGGATGTTGGCGTTTCACGTCCAAAGGCTCATATACCGCCCTTTGGTCATCCCAGCCCTTTGCTTTTCTGCGGCGAATCTGATACGCAGGAATACCGCTGATTTTCGACCACTCAGCAGGTGTCTTAGACACACCGCCAATGCTCAACAAATGAGTTGCCCTTTTATTGTTTTCCTGCGTGGACTTGGTCGCCCAACGGCAATTACTCGGCTCGTAGTTTCCATTGGATTCGATTCTGTCGATGCTCAGAGTATCATCGTATCCGTTGGCAAGCGCCCATGCCCTGAACGCTTCATAGCTTTCGCGCCATTCATCACACATCCGAACACCCAGTGCACCGTAGTCCTTATACTCTTTCCGGCTACAGTCCTCTGTTCTGCGAATAATCCCATACCATATGCGATAGAGCCTTGTACGGGATTCTCCGTGCTTCAAGCTGTTTCGCTTTGCTCCACAACCGCATGACTTTATCTGTCCGGAAAGCAGGTTTGACCCTCTCGCAATATGTTCGTTGCCACAGTCACAGCGGCATTTCCACATTGCGAAGTTCCCTTGCTTCCCAGCAAACTCCAAAACAACGAGATTTCCAAATCGCTGCCCGGTTAAGTCCTTCATTCTGCGTCCCTCCTTGCCACTAACTAATTGAATTATACAGCAAAGGAACGCAAATAGCAATGTCGGTGCGTAACGAAACGCCAAATTTTTACCCTACTAAGTACGTGAAAATCGGGGTCGGCGAGCGCGCGACAGACGGGGCGGGGGCGTCACAGTACCTTTTTGCGGTTGCAACAGCCGCAGAGGCACGCAGGCAGGGTTTTCCGCCGTGGGTAGTGTCGTCGCCTGCGTCGATGCGTTCCTTGTCTCCTGCGCGCTCCTGTGAGCTGGAACGCGCCATGCCAAGGTCACACCCGTGTGAGGATTTGCGCTCTGCTGTATGTGGAGCCTTTGGCCATGAGGTTGATAAACTCGTCCTTAGAGAAGTCGGACAAGCGGAATACCTCCTCCGGCCGCATACCGAGTTGCTTCCCGATCTCTTTTACGTCCTTCCCCTCAGCGAGCAGCTTCTTCACGATAGCTTTCATGGGTTCGAGCAGGTGTGTACCACGCGCGCGATTGTGCGTTATCGTGCCGTACATATCTTCGGCCGCGTCTGTGTGCGCGACGATGACGACAGGCACTTTACCGCCGAGCTTCGTATGCAGCGGCTCACGCCCTGCGACGGTCCAGCGGTGAAAACCATCAATGATGGTGAAATCAGGACGAACGACGATGGGCAGTGTCCAGCCGTTCGTCTCAATGGAACGAATGAGAAGGTCGAGGTTTTCTTCCGATACCTTGTTGGGGTTGTAGTCATTGGGCTTGAGCTTATCGCGGTCTACCCATTGCAGCGAGCCCAGCGGGGCGAAGATGTCGATGTCAGCCATGTGTTTCACCCCCTTCCACGCGGAACTTCTTGGCGTACTCAGCGTAGGCGCCATAGACGTTCTGATATACAGCGCGAAGGGTGCGCAGCTTGGGGTCGCCCGCGACAAGTGCATCGTGCATCTGCTTGTAGTCGCGCGGCCGGGCTACGCCGTCCACCTTGGTGTAGCAGCGGCGATACTGAATGGCGACGTGGCGGGTAGTGCTGTTGGTGAAATGGCGGTCGAAGTCCTCAAAGAGCATCTTCCGGACCAGCTCTTTATAATCGCGGTTGTCGGCAGCCTCGTTTTTGCGCCGGGTGCGCGAGCTGCGCTTGTACCATTCCGTGTCCCAGTAGAGCAGGGTCAGGTATGCGTTCGGCTCGCGCAGCTCTATCCTGCGCCAGAGGTCGGGGTCTGTTTCGGCAACGTGCTTCAGACCACGCAGAGAATCGCAGGCGAAGAAATTGGAGATGCGCAGAGAATGCCGGTTTTCGCCTGCCTGATAGATCCACAAATAGGCTTCTGGGATGTCCAGATGGTTGTCGCGGATATACATCCACACATCGTTGTCGCTCCAATCGTAGATCGGATAGATGGTGTTGGTGCCGGTGATGCCCTGAAAGCCAAGGTTTAGCGAGCTCATATATTGCAGCCGCTGCACCGATTCCGCTGCGCGCACGCCGGTCAGCATAATGCCATCCTTTGTGATGCGCGGAAGAAAGCTCTGATAATTCATGCTGCCCGCTTCGGTCATGTACGGACTTGACGTGATGGCGAAGGGAGGGGGCTTTCGCACCCACACGCTTTCCTTGCCAGGCTCCCATGTGACCCAGCTCTCGTCATTGGTGAGCTGGTTGAAGCAGGACACCTGTTTCAAGGGCAGGCAATACCAGTTGAACTTAGCTCCGGCCATGAGGAACTTCTTCCGCCAGAACTTCATTGCGTCGATGGAGCAGTCATAGATCGCTTCCTCGTCGATGAAAAGGCAGGTGAGCTGCCGGGCGTCGATCTCTCCGCGCTGAATCAGCTTATAGACCACATCCGCCATGCAGATGGAATCTTTGCCGCCGGACAGGCTCAGGTAGACCTTGACGCCGTTGGAGAACACATTGCGCACACGCAGGCGCGCAGCGTCGACGCAGCTCATGGAGCCGAGCGCTCTCTTTACAGCCATATCTTTTCACCGCACTTCGGGCAGACGACATATTTGCCGACAGGCTGCGCCGCTTCGGCGCTCACCGCAGCAGCATCAGGAGCAGGCTCCGGCTGCGCGGCGCGTTCGGCTTCTGCCTTGCGGTATGTTTCAGCCGCACCGGCGATTTCCTCCTTCTTGTCCTCGGTGATCAGACCGTAGGAGGACATCATCTCGTCAATCTCCGCTTCATTCGCAACCAGCGAGCGCAGCAACTCGTCGTCGAAGCCAGGCACGTCCAGATCGTCGCCCAGCTCCGCGATGAACTCGTCAAAGGCTTTCATGTCGTCAACGCCCAAATCGAAAATTCGGTTGTCGGCCAACATGAGCTTTTTCTTCTCGTTTTCAGTCAGGCCTTCGACCACGTAGCAGTCCGCTTCAGTGCGCCCCATGGAGAGCAGCGTTTCATACAGGCCGTTGCCGGCGAGCATGACGTTGTTCTCGTCAATGACGATGGGGCGGATCTGGCCGAACATTTCGACCGAGCGCCGGAATTCCGTCAGCTGCTTGTCGGTGTGCATACGCACGTTTCTCTCAGGGCGTTTCAGCTCGGAGAGCAGTTTCGTGACCGTCCTCATGCGCGCACCGCCTTTCGCTTCTCAGCGCAGTGCCAGACCAATGCAGCGAGAATGCCGACACCGACGAAGTAAATGCGCACCGACGCCATCAGCGTCCACATTCCCATCACGCCGAGCGGAATCAGGATGTGCCACAGCAGGACCAGTCCGAGGTTGACACACAGGCCGAGCCACCTGCCGAATGCAATATAAATGCTGTACATGGCACTCGACAGCGTAGATGTCCCGATCAGGGTAATCAGCACGGCTTTGAGCAGGCTCAGCGCGGGGGTAAATTGCGCCCACGCCAGCAGGAAGGTGATTGCCATATAGATGCCGAAGAACAGACCGCCCAGCGCAAAGGCGCGCTGCGTGTCCACCTTCTGCACGCCCTCGGCATTCTTTTCGTTGTAGTCCAGAATGCGGAAGAAGTACGGATAGGTGAACGGGCCAGGCAGCAGCAGGAACGCTTTCCAGATACCGGCTTTCATATTCTCCGGCTCAAGGCCGAGGCCTATCACGTTCAGGTGTCCGCGGGAATGGATCAGCGCCGCGACCGTAACCACGACGGCCAACGCATAGACCACGAGCCAGCCGAAGCCATCCGTCAGGACGTTGCGGATCATGCCAAAGCGGAGCAGGATAACGAGGAAAAAGACCGCGATGGCATACGCAATCCACGTTCCTCCGGACGCGCCCAGCGCGGTATCGGCAAAGACCGTCTGCATCCCGTTCATGGATAACCACGACTGGAAGATGCACATGACGCCGCAAGCCCACATCATAGGTTTGGAGCAGAACACTTCCCGCACCTTCGGAATTTTTAAGGCGACCAGCCCGAACAGGACGCAGGCGAACGAGTTGCCGAGTACCCAGATCAGGGATGGGATAATCCCATAGGTCTGCGTCATGGCCACGCCGTTCATCAGCGATCCGATACCCGCCCATGTCGCACAGATACTCAGTGCGTAGTACAGCAGGGGATTGTTTTTGAATTTCTTCTTGATAGCGACAAACATATCGCTTCCTCCTTTGTGATTGTGCCTGCTGCCGGCATCGGTGGCGATCCGATACCCGCCCAGACCAGACCTCGCGCAAAGGAGCAACGCGGGGCCACAGCCTCCTTTCCAAAAAGAATGACGGCCATCCCTTTCGGGACGACCGTCTGGCTTATGTAGGATTTTACGAGTTTAACCATACTCCTATGTTCGCAAAACAGCAAGTAACACGTTGCAACAGCGCGTAACAGCTTTTAAGAGCCGAGGTAGCGGTAACACACCATCTTCACCGATTCTTCCGAATTACGGCCTCCTACGACCGCTGCGACCTCTTTCCACGTCAGCCCCCGCAGGAAGCGCAGCCGGAAGATGAAGCGCGTTTGCACGTCGTCTATTGCGAAAATGAACGGTGCGATCAGCTCCTCACTGGCTTTGACCTGCCGCTCAATCTGCTCCAGATCTGATTCTGCGTCTGCGATTTCTGATGCGAGGTCGCCGACCTTATCCTTGACGCCGGGCGTGTGGGGCATGCCTGTAATCACAGCTGCGCCGGGGTAAGCCGCATCGCGCAAAGATTGCAGCATTTCTTTTGTCGCCGAGAGCGTTTTCAGCAGCTCAAGGTGCTGATTTAATTCCGTAAGCGTCAATGGCTCACCCCCATATTGTCATTACTTTTTGCTGGACTTCTGCGCGCCGGTTTCTCCAATCCGCATTTGCCGGTATGTCGGCTGCACGACCTCTACCGATACAACGCGGGTATCTCCGAAGCGCTCCAAATCCTGCGCGATCTGCTCCTTGATGCCGATGGCCTGTCCGGGCGGAGCATTCACATGAACTGTGATAATAAGCATGGTCACACCGTCTGATATTTGCGGCCCTTTTTGTTGTAGGTCATATCGACCGGCGCACCGCAGATGAAGCAGGTGTATGTAAAGCAGTCGTCCGTAAGATTTGTCTGATAGCGGAAGCGCTGCCCACACTTGCAGCGAACATACATCGGCACGATGTCATTCAGCGGCGTCAAGCACCCGCAGTCGACGCAGCGGTAATTGGAAATGGGCGTCTTTGCGCAGAAGCCGTGAATCCTCCCGCAGCCATGGCACCTGATGAACAGGAATCCCTTGTATACGACCGGCTTGTAGGTCTTACGGGGGTTCACTGTGGGTGCGCTGACGTCGACACCGGCCTGCGGGGCGGTGACTTCATGCTTCGGGGCCATCTGCACCGGCTCAGGCGCTTTGACGTTGGCATTGTCGGGAAGCGTTGCGCCGCGCCACTCTGGGCGGCAGTCCACGCCGGAGCCGAGCGCACAGGTCCAGCGGTTTGCACCGCTGAATTCCTCCTTGAGCCCATGTCTGCAATACTCACAATTCCCGTTCAGCCAGAGCAGCGCGGCAATGTCGGTGTGAATAGCATCAAAAACTTCTTCGAGCCCGTACAGCTCACTGGCAAGGTCAAAGAGTTTGCTGTAATCCTCGTACTGAATGCGCCCATCGGCATTAAGCTCGTCGATATAGGCGATCAGGTTTTCATAGTGTCCCATCGGTTTCCTCCTTGCGGTCGCTGTTGCCGAGCAGTTCCTCTCCGCGTCGCTTTAGCCTTTGACGCGCCTGCTTTTGCAGAGATTCAATATCGGCCAGCTTTTGTTCATAACCACGGATGACTTTCTCACGGAACTTTTTCGCATGTGCCATCCTGATTTCCTCTGTTACCTTTTTGCGGCGCTCAATCAGCTCTCGGAATTCGGTGTCGGTCGTGAGGACTTGATACCGCCATGAGCACTTCGGACAGGTGAAATACTGGACTTCTATTTCACCGTCAGCCAGCTTCAGGATGTCAGAGCGCCCCACCGAAAACTCTGCGCCGCATTTATTGCAAATGATTCTCTGCACACATCAGTCCTCCTTTGCGTACTTGTATTTCCGCGGCGGCGGGCATTCCAGCCCGCACCGGCTTGGGTCGTTCATGCACGGATTATTGCACTTGTGATGCTTTTTATGCCAGCAGTCAGCGCAGCAGCGCCGCTCCCGATGCCGGTCACAGTAGAAAGCGGAGCAATACCGGCCGTTATAGACATCATTGCTCACGGCATCACGTCCTCCTGTTCCGGCGTCGGCCCAGCTTCTTTTGCTTCCGCGCTATGCGTTTTTTCTCTTTGAGATTACGGCCAACCTTGTCGCGGCCACGCTTATGGAAGCGCCCCTCACCGGTGATGCGATTCGGCTTAACAACCGGCGCGCTCACAAAATTGGGGGAATATCGCGGTGATTCCGGCAACGCCCTGAAATTTTCCGCCAATTCCTCATAAACCGAATCCTGTATGAAGTCGTAGCTGGAACTGTCAATATATGCAGGCAGCTCCTCTGCCTCGTTGGTTTTCCGCAAAACAGTAACTATGCCCCGATCGTCAACCTCGCAGACCAACTCGCATTCAGGCACGCCAATTTCGCGGGCAACGGCCTTTTTTACTTCTTCGAGGGCCTGTGGGCTGATTGGAGTTCCGAGAAACTGTTCGAGGTTTTTCAGATTAGATTCATTCATTTGCGCCCTCCGGCATTTCTGCCACGTAACACCAACTCTGCGGTGGTCTGTCGAGTTCTCGTAGCTCAAAACCGTTTTTCATTGTCCGTAAGCCAATAAACTCACCCAGATCACGCGGCGTATCGTAGATGCGCAGATTGGAGATATGCCAGCCGTACAGAACCGGTGTTCTGGCTCCATACGCGTTGAGCTCCCCTTTTGATACACATGATGCGGATATGGCGTTGATTTCGGCTGCAATATCGTCACTGCCCCATTCGTTAAGTGATAGATAGCAATAATCAAAATTTTCGGGGATTCCTCGTTTCTGAATTTCATAAATCCGGTCGCAGGTAAACTCGCCAGCAATATGCCCATTGAAAACATCCCAGATTTTGTCCGCTTCTGCTCTGCTATACCCTGAAATCCGGGTAAATTCTGTGAACCAATCACCACGGAAAATATCTCCCCACACAAGGAATGGCCTTATATTTGCGCAGTAGATATAGCACTTAAACGGCACGTCCAGCTTCGGTCGCGTCTTGCGTACCTCGATGGTCTTTTCGCCGGAAGCGATTAACTCGCACCATTCCGGACGAATGCTAATAAGCACACTTTTATCCATTTGCGCCCTCCTGTTTTCCTGCGTTCCTAAATACGACAACCATGTTTGGGAATGGTGCGGCATTTCCGTATTCACTGAATTTTAACCGCCCGCGCAAAAAACGCACTTCGGTCTTACCGTAAATCCAATCATGGAACCACCCCGTATCTGTTCGTGCGGGTAGTAGCATCACAACTGTGCATTCGCTCTGTGCAGCCTTTTGCACCCACCTGCCAATCTGCCGCCCGTAAGGAGGATTGCACCAACACACGCCGCTCCACTCCTGCGCGAGCCCGTCCTGCTCCGGCGTGAAATACTTCTCACACTTTGCATTCTCTGGGAGCGCACATACATCACACGTAAACCCAAATTCTGCATTCAACGCGTCGAAAAAGTCTTGTGGTGTTGACCACGTATCCTTTTTAGACGAAAACATCACATCCGCGTTCATGTTTCCACCTCCGGCGGCTCAGGCAGGGGCATCCAGTGGGTAACTGCGACATCGTCTCTATCCCCGATGCCGACATGGACACTCCATTCCGCCCTTTCAGGAGCGCACCAGCCCATATACACGCCCCATCGCTCATGCCAATAGGCAACGACAAGGACATTGCTACGATCTTCCGGTAGTCTCTCTTTTACAGACACCCATCTGTCCGTCTGCTTCGCCGCAGCATTCAGCTTCAATTCGAGCCGACCGGAGTATCGCTTACTGTCCTCATAGGCCATGCCCATTTTTACAATTTCGTCCGGCATCATGCCGGTCGCCTCGTAGGAGGCCAACCGCGCAAGGGCGACTTCATACCCACGGCGACAGTTGATGCGCCCATCGGAATCGTACCAAATCAATCTATCCATTAGCTTCCTCCTTTGCGCGTCGTGCGCGCGTCCCGTTTCCACGTCTCCCCGTGATAGAGAACGCTGTCCGGCATCGTGAATGCGTATGTATCGCTGTTTCCGACAAGATTGCTGAGCAGGCTGCTAAATGCAGAGTCCGCTTCCTTCCGGTCTGCGTATCTCCCAATCGTGATGGCGCGATCCGCAGAATAGCTTGCAACGACCAGACAGGCGTCCGGCTTTTCAACAATGCAGAAGCGTTCGACAAAGCTCGAATCAACAATGCTCTTGCCATCGCTGGTCAGAATATACATCGGCCCGCCCTCACTTTCTGAAAGCGCCCGCCGCCCGGCAGCTCCCCCAATGGGGAGCAAAACCGGTGCCGGTGGCCTTGTGCGAATCTTCGGTATACTCACAGGAGATAACCTCGCCGTTCGGCGTCACGATCTTCTTGCTGCCGGAGCGGGGCTTTTCGATGTAGTAGCGGGGGGCGGCGTCACACGGCATGGCTTTCCCGTTGGGCGTCCCGATCCAGACGATAGCTGCGCCGCAGCCCTTACAGGTGGTCGATCTCATCATCATTCAGCCTCCTTGCCAAACAGCTCATGCGTGCCGTCCTGGAGCGCCTTTTCGTCGTCGGACATCTCATAGCCCAACTTGACGAGCAGCGCATAGATGCGGTCCAGATGCTCATTTTCCTGGTGACGCATAGTGTAGCTGTTCCAGTAGCTACAGAAATAGCCCTCGGATTTGCGGTCACCCACCCGCGCATAGACCATTCGCAGCAGCGCCTTTTCAGGCGTCTTGCTGATTGCATCGGTCACGGCCTGAAGCGTAAATTCGGCATCGTCCTCGCCGTTATCATCGTCCTCCTCGGCAAGAGGCTCAGCACCGGTAGCCCGTGCAATCTCATCTTCGGTGAGCCAGCCGGTGTCGTCCCAGTATTCGGCGTAAGCCCACAGCGCCACAACGTCCGCAAGGTGCTTTTTGATAGCGGTCGCAGAAACGGTAGCTACAAAGTCGGCGCGAAGCTCATAGGCGCGGGCAGTGGCTTCGGCCAGTGCCTGTTCAGCCGCATTCTTGCGCTCCTGCTTTATCTGCTCCTCACGCTTTTTGGCTTCCTCCTCCGGGGTGAGGACGGCTGGTCCATCCTTGACCATCAGCGTGATATAGTACATTTCGACGAGGAAGAAATACTCGACGGTATCAGCGTCCTCCGGGCGATCCACCTTGACCTCGTTGCTGACATAGAAGCTCCTGACGAACTTGTAGCCGGTCCTGTCGGTGATCTGCGTCGCAAAGGCGCTTAACTGCTCCACCCACGCAGCCTTGCGTTCTTCCGCAGCCTCGGCATCAATGGCCTGTTTCAACTTGTACTTGAAATTCTCTGTGCCGATGTAGTCGAGCATTTCATTCTTACGTTTCGGGCTTTTCAGCTTGTCCAGCTCCATATAGTCATACAGGCTGACGCCGCGTTCCTCGGACTTTTTGAATTTGTCTTTGTCCAGCTCCAAGAGTTTTACGCGGCTCCGGACGGTAGTAGTGGAAAAGCCGTAGTTTTGCGCAATATCCTTGACCGTATCGCCCAAGTCAAGCATCATCTGAAAGCCCTGTGCCTGCTCGTAGACGGTCAGATCAGAGCGCTGCATATTCTCCGTGAGCATGGTACTCAGTTGCTCCCGCTCCGTCATCTCGACCACGACGCAGGGAAGCTCCTCCAGACCGGCCAGCTTCGCGGCTGCAAGGCGGCGATGGCCGATGATGACGCGATAGCTTTCTCCGTCCCACGTGCCTGAGATTTTCCCAATCAGCGGAACAACGGTGAGGTTTTGGAGTACGCCATTGACTTTGATGCTCTCAGCCAGCTCGGTCACGTCGCCCACGTCTTTGCGCGGGTTGTCGGGATGCGGCCATAACTTTCTGACCGGAATATTCTTGATTTCTGCCATGAATTGCTCCTTTCATGCTCTGCCGATGTGGGGCGGCAGTTCCCCGTATTTCAAAAAAATGTGAGCTGGCCGGTTTTCGTTTCCGCCAGCGGTTTAGCCTGTTCCGGCGGCGCGGCAGGCACCGGCGGCTCTGCCGGTACCTGCTCTGCCGCGTTCCGGAACAGGAAGCCCATTATGGCTTAACCCTCCGTGTCCGCGGCCGGAG
Organism: Oscillospiraceae bacterium UBA4632; assembly: GCA_002405995.1. Lineage (GTDB taxonomy): Bacteria > Bacillota > Clostridia > Oscillospirales > Oscillospiraceae > Hominicoprocola. The sequence goes on along the minus strand of DHMW01000122.1, from coordinate 34,592 downwards.
TGCTTTCGACCTTGGATTCACCCGCGGCCAGCTCACGGCCGCGCTCCACGCCGCGCATATACACACGGTACAGATAGGCGGTCAGCCGGTCCTTGTCCATGTGCTTGATGGCCTTGTAGTCGGAGCGGGAGAGGACGGGCATCTGATCGGTGTTACTCATTGTCTGCACCCTCCTCGATGTCGTCAGGCTCGTCGGCGGCCAGCACCTCGCGCGGCTCAGAACCGTTGTACGGGCCGATAACGCCCAGTTCCTCCAGCGCATCAAGGATACGCGCAGCCTTGGCGTAGCCGATGTTCATACGGCGTTGCAACAGGCTTGCCGTGGCCTTATTCTCTGCCCGCACAATGGCGGTCGCCTGCTGGATGTCGGGGTCGTCCTCGTCAAGCTCTGAGCCGAAGTCCTCCGGCTCGTCTGCATCCTCCGCTTCGTCCTCAATGTCCTCGTCAGCGGCTTCGTCCTCGTCGATAACCGGCATCAGGCCAGTGCGCAGCGCACCCTTTTCCATGACATCACGGAAGAAATACTGCTGCCAGTAAGTAATCATCTTGACCAGCACAGTCTTGATTTTTGCGCGGAGCGTCTCGCTGATGACGAAAGTGCCGCCGGTGACTTTGGTATCAAACGTGCCATCCTTGAAAATCCACGTCATAACGGCGTCAGGGCTGCGATAGCCGACCTCCTCGACGTTCTCCAGCATCGAAATCTGCGCATCCATTCCCGACACGGGCTTGATGGAAAAGGTGATGGGGTACTTGTCCTTCACAAAGCGATAGACAAGATCGTGCTCGTCGCACAGACCCTGCATCTTCTTTTTCTGAGCTTCGTACATAGAAATTTCGCTCATGGTAAATCTCCTTCCATTTTCAGTTGAGCAGAAGCAGCGTGCCGTTCCACGCCGTCTGCACACGGTATTTCTCCAAATCGGCCTCGGTCACATACTTCCGGCCGAAATGCTCGTTCATACGCGCCCACACATCCCACGGGACGCGGTAGACCTCGCCGGAGCTGAATCCGGCAACCACAAAGCACCTTGCGCCGAGCGCCTGATGACGCTCCATGTAGTCCTGCTGGGTCTGGAGGACGCGGCTCTGCTCCATGCGGTCAGCGGCGGTGAACTTCGCCTCGAACATGACCGTGCGGCCGCCCTTGATTGTACCCTTGTAGTCCGGCTGCGCCTGCTTTTCGTAGAAAGCGATGAACTTTCCATTCCCAAGGCTTTTGGTGGGATGCATCGGCTCAGGCGTCTTTTCAATGATGGCGAATCCCTTCTGCGCATAGTAGGCGAAAGAATCGTCCAGCCGCTGTTCAAACTGTGCGCCGCGCGCCTTGGCGATTTTGCCGAGTAGCTGCCGCTTCGGGTCTTTCTTTGCCGTCATGACAGGTACCCTCCCAGCCACAGGCCACCGGCGAACATAGCCAGACCAGCAGTGCCTTGCCACAGGATGCGGCTCATGGGGATAAGGTCATGGTCGCTGGCGCCGGCCGTGCCGATCATGACCACAAATCCGATTGCAGCGACGACCGCACACGCGCGTCTGAATCTCTTTCGTGCCATAATCTCACTCCCAGATGTACTCACGGCAGAAAACGTGATCGCCGATTTTGCGCCATACGCGGTCGTTTTCCCCGCTGCGGGAGAAGAACACCACGTCAGGGTCGGTGAGCGTGTCACCGTACAGTGCTTCGTTGATGGCGTCATACTGCGCTTGCGTCGGCGTCACCGTGCCGAGCAGTGAAATCGTCGAGAACTGCGGGACATCGGTCCCTTCGCCCTGATGCAGCACGTCATGCACGGTATTGGGAAAGCCGCTGTGCAGCACGCGGTTGAACACCACCTCGACTACGGCCTGTTGCCCTTCGGCGCTCTGATTGCCAGCTTCCAGAAATAAAATCTCCGCCAGCTCCTCAAGCTCCTCGTCCGTCATGTCGATGTAGACATATCGGGCAGCGCGAGCGGGCTTATCCCACGCGGGATTAACTTGCTCGACTTCCGGCTGCTCCTCAATCACGACCGCTTCCGGCATTGATACAGCGGGCGAATCTAACTTGCTGGTAACTTGCTGCGCGGGAGCAGGAGCATCCCCGCCAGCGCTGATACGAAAAACGATGACACAGGTCAAAGCCGCGAACAGGCAGACAAGCAGCACCGACAGGGCTTTCGTGTTCCTTTTTCGATTCATGTTTTCCCTCCTATCTGCTTCACGCCAGCGCCAACCGCTTTGCGCGGGCCGCCGCCGAGGGCGTTGGTCTGGCGGAGCACTTTTTCATACGCTTCTACGAATTTGCTGTAGTTGTATTCCTCGACCATTTCCTTATGGCCGTCTCCGAACGTGTGCTCCTCCTTGATGACAATGCAATCGGGACCACCAATCATTTCGATGGCGCGGCGTATGTCTGAATCTTCCGGCAGCATGGCAAAGAATTCTTGGGGGGATTTTTCAAACACGTTTATTTCAAGCCTTACCCGATTCCATGCGCTGCTTATTTGCGCCTTTACCTCAGACTGGACAGCTTCCGCTTTTGCCTTGAACTCCGCGATGGTCGGCGGGTATTTGCACTCGCGCACGAGCTTCATCACGGCCTGACAGCCTGTCCAGTAGTCGATTTCCGGCAGCGCCGTTACCCAAAGATTGATGGTCGGGCCGAGTTTGGCGACGCCGCCCTTGAATACCTCTGCATTGGGATAAGCGAGCAGCATGACGGCGAAAATCTCTGACATTTCCTTGTGCGTCATTGGTAGTCCTCACTGGCATACATTTGGTGGAGCTGCTGCAGGTCGCCCATTGCCGATTCGCTGGCGCTCGGCCTGCCGCCGTTGCCGTTGCTTCGGATGCCCCAGCGCTCACGGCTGCACTTGCGGACGACAAGGTTCCAGTCCTTCCACTTGTTCTTGTTCCCGTTGGACTGGGCCGATTCGTCCAGATATGTAATGCAGCGTACGAGTTCATCTTCGCCGAGGTCATCCAGCAGGCGGGCATACTCATCCTCCGTGAGCCGCACCCAGCCATATGCACCGTGCTTATGGCGGGGGATTTCCTGCTTTTCATCTGTGGCCGGATCGTAGGGAGTGGCGACATTCTCGCGCTCGTTGTAGCGCGCCGCCAGGTACTCGCGGAAGCGGTCGCATTTGACCTTGCGGATCTCATTCAGCAGCGGCCTGTTCAACTTATCTGAGGCCGTCCAGTTGTAACGCCACCAGTTCAGGATCAGCAGCTCTTTCGTTCCGGCGTCATAGCGGAGCACATCATGCGAATTGTCCAACCGTCGCAGCAAATGCCGCACTGAATCCGTGTTGTAGCCCGTTTCGTTGGCCATCTGCTTAACACTGATCTCGTAGCAGCCGCACAGATTGGTGTGAGGATTGGTCATGCAGTAGAGATACATGTACCTGTCCTCCGGCGTGAAATCGTCTACAACCTTGCTGTCCTGCCAGAAGTCCATGCTGATATTCCGATAATTTGCCATTGTGTTTCACCTCCTCGTGGGGCCGCCCGGATAGCCGGGCGGTCACACATCAGAACGGAAGCTCTCCGTCGTCCTCGTCCACGGGCGAAAAGCCGCCGCCATAATCGGAAGCAGGATAGCCGCCAGCGGGCGCGCCGTAACTGCTGGCCGGAGCGGCACCGTAGCCTTGCGGCTGATAGCCGCCCTGATACCCGCCGCCGTCACCGTCGCGCTTACTGTCACCGAAATAGATATTGTCGGCTACGATCTCCGCGCTGCGGCGCTTGTTTCCGTTGTTGTCCGTCCAGTCGCGGATCTGAAGCCTGCCCTCCACCACGGCCATGCGGCCCTTGGCGAAATACTTACAGACAAATTCCGCTGTCTGGCGCCACGCAACGACGTCGATGAAGTCCGTTTCCTTTTCTCCGCTCTGAGACTTGAAATCGCGGTCGCAGGCCACGGAAAACGAAGTCACGGCAAGGCCGGACTGAGTGCGGCGCAGCTCAGGGTCGCGGGTCAGACGGCCCATGACGACGATCTTATTCAGCATCAGGCTTGTCCTCCATCGTTGCCGGTGTGTCAATCGTCAGCATTTTCATGCGGTATACTCTGCTGCGCGCAGACCTGATCGCCGCAAGTACCTTTTCCGCGCTATAGCTGGTGCCGTCCGAAAGAGTCTCCTCCAGCACGTCACGCTCAGTTTCAGCGCGAATCAACTCTTCGTAGCGGTCCTGCGGGACGAGGACGAAGCCGGGGTCAAGGCAAAGCTCTGCGAACAAATCAGTGGTTTCCTTTTTGGAATTTTCCATTGTCGAAATCTCCTTCCGAATCTATGATCTTGATAACCTGTTGACACTGCTCAATGTCAAACATACCGATGTGGGTCTTGGCTGTCGGCAGGCCCATCTTTTCAGCGAGCCACGCATAAGCGGCATTGCGCCGATGGTAAAACGGGCTGGAACGGTACATCCAGAGCGGGTCGAAAGCAGCGTGGGCTTTCATCTTCCACGAGCGGAGCGCGGCGTCGGCCAACCTGCCTAGTGGCTTGTCCGTCCGGCCATGGCAGCCAACATACGCGCCGCAGTTCCGGCAGAGGTAGGCGGTGTGGCCGAAGCTGCGGCCGTAGATTTCAGAATCATCGACCAGCGCGGCTTCGTGGCCGCAGTAATCGCAGTAGACTTTCATGGATGCCATGCCTCCTTATAGCGGGCAAGCTGCTCCGGCGTGTCGGTCTGAATGCCGACTTCCTGACATTCCGAAATGACGCCGTCCAAAAAAGCAGCCATTTCTTTGGAGGAATATTCGCTCGTACCCTTGATTGCGCGGTAATGGATGAACTTTTTGCCGTCGATGTAGCCCACGCCGACCTCGGCATAGTGCCGGGCCACCAACGAGGGCGGGATGCCCTCGCGCAGAGAAAAGAGCACTTTGCACTCGTTCCCCGCCTCGTCGGTGTAGGTTTCGCCGGTGCCGTAGCGCCGGAGCATATCTTCGTAGACCGAATCCTTGTCCGACTTTACGGCGACGGCCAGCTGCTCAATCAGCGGCCATGCATAGTTGTTGGCGTTCAGGCTGCGCGGTGTCGCGCGGCGCTTGATGGTGAACGTGATTTCCTGCTCGCCCAGCTCGTCCCACAGCTTTTTACAGCTCTCGCGGGTGGTGAGCGTCAGGATGCTTTCGCCGCTGCGCGCAAATGACCAGTCTTTCAGCTTTCCGTTCATAGCGCTTTCCAGTGCTCCTGATAGACAGACATCAGATCGACGGCGCGCAGCCAATCGAAGAAGTCTGCAATCACAGGGCGAATGTCACCGGCTTCATCGCGCCGGTAGGTTTCCGGCCACACAGCGCTGCCATTGCTGACGAGGTATGTAAAACGGTCAGCTTCGGGGATCAGCTCGAAATAGGTGGGATGCTGAGTGCTGGAAAAATACTTGCCGGGGTCGTAGCCCTTGGAAAATTTGATGTCGATGATCTCTCCGGCTTTCAGACAGTCCAACCGCCCGTACAGCAGCAGTTCCATATCGCCGACCATAAGGGCCTTTTTCGCCTTGTACTGGAGGATGCCGCCGGCGCACCGGCGCGCAACCTTTTCGGCGGCGGAATACCACTGCTCGCTCGGATCTGCGTTGCCATTGATGATGGCCGTCACCAAATTCTCAAAGCGGATGCCATTCTGCATAGCTTCGGTGGTGGGCGTCGGCTCACGCCGCAGCGTCGCCATGAACTCTCCCATGGGGTCGCTCTCCGAAGTCGCGTCCTCGTAGGGATTCTCCCGCATGGTGTAGAGCCACGAGGTTAGCAGGGAATGCGTCATCAGGTAGCGCATCACTCTGCCTCCTTTGCCTCCGCAGGCGCCGGCGTGTACTTCTTCAAAACCTTGTCGAAGAACAGGCCGCATTCCTTGATTTTCTTATTCCAGAGCACACCCAGCTCCTTGTTAGAGGTCAGCGCGTGCTTGATGTTCTGATACTCTGGCATAGCAGCGTTGGCGGAATCGGCGTCAATGATTTTGGCGATGATGGCCGTACCCTCGATCATAGCCGCTTCATACACGGCCTGATCGGCGGCATTCTGCTCAACCTCTGCGGTGGCCTTGGCGTTGTATTCCGAAAACAGCTTCGTCAGGAAGTCATTAGGGCTGGATGGGCCGAGTGCTGGAATCTTGCGAATGCCGGAGATGCCGCGCGTACCCTTGGCAAAGTACCGCTCGCAGTTGGAGAAGCCGATGGTGCGGTCGTTGCCGTAAATCTCCACGAAGCCGCCGAGGTCCATAGGCTCCCAGACGTTGTTCTTGGTCTGGCCCTCGACCTTGATGCGGAGACGGACGTTATCGCCGTCCTTTTCCTCGGTCGCGTGAAACACAATCACGATGTTCTTTTGAAGCTCATAGAAACAGTAGTCCATCAGGCGGACGAACTCCTTGCCGACGAAGCTGTAGCCCTTGAGCGACAGGCTGCCGTCGCGCTGGCCATACTTGGGGTCCTTCTTGATGGCCCACAGGGACATGAGGGAAATGAGCTTGCCGCCGGTATCGAAAACCAGCGTGTCATAGTCTCCGAGGCTTTCGGGAACAAGGTCGCTCAGGATTTCATCGTAGTTCTTGGGCTGGATGTACGGCTTACGGTAGCGCGGCTCGATACGGTCAATGCCGAAATCGACGTCGATGTGCAGCGGGTTAGGGGCGGACAGCGCCAGCGTGGACTTGCCGATGCCAGGATAACCGGCAATCAGCATACGGATTTTCTTTGCGCCCTCCTGAATATCGTTGGGGTTTCTAATCATGGTAATAGCTCCTTTCAGTCAGCGACAACTTCATGCCGCAGGGTGATAATTTCGTGGCAGCGGCGGTTATAATTGCCGTCGCGGTACATCTGGGTTCTCATAAACGAATCCTCGTTGTAGATGCTGGAGCAGTTCACGATGCCCTCGGTCTTGTCGGGGTGATAAACGCGGAATGCAGCGCAGGCCGCGTGGATATCCGGGGCATCAACTTCCGTCCAGCCGCCGAAAAACGGCTGACCTTCGGTGCCATAGGTAAAATAGAACTTCGGCATTACTGGTTCTCGCTTTCCCACTTGACGCCGCCACCACTTACGCTGGCAGCCATCGCGCTGAGGAACTTAATGTCGTCATCATCCAGTCCGACAAAATCCCGCTCTCCGGCATTGGTGAAGCCCTCTTTGAGAAGCACGATGTCACCAACAATGGGATTCCCGTGGTGAATCGTTCCGTAAAGAATGCTCCCGAACAGGTTCAGCGGCAGGCCGCGCAGCAGCCCTTCCTCGTTGACAACCATGCAGAAGGGGGCAGGCAGTCCCTTCGGGTGAACGACCTCAATCCAGCCGTCAACCGCCGCGCCGATGGTCTTATAAGCAGGCTCGCCAAAGTCTGCGATCTTCATTTTGTGCTGGGTATTGATAACCAGTCCTTTCATCATTGCTCCTTTCCGGGAAAGCACTCCGGCTCCTCCCAAGCGTCGGACTGCTTGATGCAGACATCGCAGCCGACGATATTCAAATCTCTGTCTTTGCAGATGGTTTCGCACTCCTCGCCGCAGACAGGGCAGCGGGGATAGACCGGCTCTTTGCCGCCAGGGTAGCCGGTGCGCTCCATGTTTCTGATCACGGGATGGTCAGGCAGGTCATAGCTCATTCCGGTTCACCTGCTTTCCGATGGCGATGCGCTTCCCACCAGCACTTCAATAGGAACGGACAGAACTTCGGATATCCGTTTAAGCGTACTCAGCTTCGGCTCGCGCTGGTCCGTTTCATACATTCCGACTGAACTCCGCGATACGCCTATAGCGTCGGAGAAATCTTCCTGTGTCATCCCACGCGATTCCCGCGCATTTTTAATCACATAGCCGAGCGTTTTCACATTACCGTTCCTCCTTCTCTGAGATATAGCGGCGGACGATAGCGGTAAGCAGGTCCTGCATGGTGGTGTAGCCCTCGGCCGCTACAAGCCGTTGCAACGCCGCATAGTCGGCATCTTCGAGCCTTGCTGAGATACGACAGGTCAGACGTCGGTTGTCCTTTTTGGGCGCTTTGCGCGCCGTTGCCAGCTCCGGAGCGAAACGGGCGTAGAGCGCTGCCATCGCATCTGGCCGCAGGCTCACGCCATAGGCCTCGCCGTTCTCACATTTACTTTGCACGGTCTTGTCATACTTCGGATAAAGCTCCTGCACGACGGCCACCATTTCTTTTGCCGGAATCTGCTTTGCAAGCCGCAGCTCTCTCAGGTCCTCCGACACGGCGGCACCTCCTTTGTCCTTGACGCGGCTCGACCCGACTGATAAACTAAATATGGGTATCCAGTTACCTGAGTCCGTTCCCGTTGCGCCGGGGGCGGGCTCTTTTTTGCTTCTGCGCGGCAATCACAGGCCTCGCCGGGGTCGTTATTGCTGCCGCAGTCAGGGCAAGTCCAGTAATATGCCATTCTTCATCAGCTCCTTTCACTTCGCGGCCGCAGCCGCTTTTCTGGCGGCGGTTCTCGCATCCAGCGCCGCACGGCCGCCCGGCTGGCGCAGGATTCCGTAAATCAAATCCAGCGTCGCCGCGGCCAAATTGTCCCGCACATGATCGGGAATCTCCGCCGTGTTGATATGTACCTCGCTCACCAGCTCACCTTCGAGAGTTGCGCCGGTTTCGTTCCGAAAATCTTCGCGCAAAACCGTCACCTCCTCATTAGTGTTTAATCGGTTAAACACTCTCAGTAAAAAAAATACGGTCAACGCTGGTGTTGAGGGCCTGCGCAAGTTTGACCAAGGTTTTGGATGTGGTGGTTTTGTTCGTGCCGTTTTCGAGGGCAGAGATGGTCCCACGGCTCACGCCGCTCTTTTCCGCCAACTCTTCCTGCGTCATTTTCAGCGCTTCTCGGAACTCTTTGATTTTGTAGCCCATGCGTAAATCCTCCTTTCTTTGTCGTCGTAGTGTTTAACCGATTGCACAGTCATAGTACACCATGCCTTGTGCTGTGTCAAGTGGGCTAAACAAAAAATGTTCAATAAATTTCACAATCGCGTTGACAGGCCGCACCGCTCAATGTATAATATGTTAAACAAAAAACGCGTACAACGGAGGCAGCAAGCCATGACGCTCAGAGAACTTGTTATTACTTTTCGCACTGAAAAAGGCCTGTCCCAGCGGCAGTTTGCCGCTTTGTGTGGACTGTCGAACGGCTATATTTCTATGCTCGAAAAGAACGTGAATCCCAAGACTGGACTGCCTGTTACTCCGTCGCTTCCAGCGTTGAAAAAAATCGCAAGGGGCATGGGGCTGACGCTCAATGACCTTTTCCTGAAAGCGGACGATATGCCCGTTGATCTTCTCGTGGAGGGAAGCGAAAAAAATGCGCTCATCTCCGGCGCCGAAGATGAGCGTGAATTTGAAGCTATGCAGTTGTTTGAATCTCTTTCGGATTCTCAGCGCTCCGAGGCTCTAAATTATCTTCGCTATCTTGCAACGAATGGAGATAAGCAATAAATTCGGCTTGCTTTTCAGGAGGCAGGCGCAGAAAAACCCCTCTCACATCGTTCCAGCGCAGTTCTCTCATGTAGATTGTCTCCTCTCGTTATGATGCCTGCCGACAGTATCAACAGTATATCAGAAAACTGATTTTTTGGCAGAAAAAGATATATTATCACATTCGACCGAATTTGCGAAAGGGAGGACGCTTTCATGAAAAAACTATGGTTTGTTCTTCTGTTAGGAGTTCTTGTATTCCTTTGCTCATGCGCCTCGACATCTTCGCAAGGGGATGATTCGGCAGCCGGAACCGTTGGAGAAACTCAGATACCAATAGACACAATGCATAGCATTTCCTCTGACTTGGAATCGGTCGCTATTGATGAGGTCAAGGTTATAGCTCTTGACGACAATGGCAAGATAAAAATTTCTGTGTATCTCGATCCTGCGGTCACGGAATACTCGTTTGCCCTTAATATGGAGCCGATAATAGCGAGACTGAAAGAAGATTTGTCTCTGCACGAAATTGAGCTTTCAGAGTACAAAATGTCCGCGTTTTTCTATAAGAACGGAGAAGTTGACAGTGCTATGAGCTGGACGTCAGCAGACCTTGATTCAGGGCATTTTGTTTCTCCGATGGACGGGGTATCAGCTGACTTAACCGTATCCGAAGTGTACGCGCACTGCGGATATGCCGAAGGAGAATACGAAAGCATATCCGGCTCGTGATATGAACCAAACGATACCGTATAGATACCCTATCTATACGGGCATATGCAAACGCTGATACCGTATCGATACATCGCGTGCGCGCGTGCGTGTGCGCGCGATCACGCGCGCACTGTCTCTGTATCTGTTACTGTACCTGTATCTGTTACTGTAATCTGTTTCTGAGACTATCTTAGAAAGACTATCTTGTAGAAGGAGGTGGCGCTGTTGCCGAAAAAGGCTCCGAAGCATCCCGCGAAGCCAAAGCGGGGAAAGAAGCTGGAAATCGAAGAACCGGGCGTTCTTTATGGCCGGTACAGCAGCCACAACCAGAAGGACATTTCCGTAGAGCAGCAGTTTGAAAAAGGCTATGAGCTGGCGGCGGAGTATGGCATCAGAATCGTCGATACCTATGCCGACCGCGCCGTGTCCGGCCGCACCGACAAGCGCAAGGACTTCCAGCGCATGATGTCGGACGCGGCCAAAGGCAAGTTCCGCTATGTGATTGCATGGAAGTCTAACCGCATGGGCCGCAATATGCTGGAAGCGCTCATTAACGAAACCAAGCTTCAGGATTTGGGCGTCCGTGTGCTCTATGTCGAGGAGGATTTCGACGATACCGCCGCAGGCCGCTTTGCTGCCCGCTCGATGATGAACGTCAACCAGTTCTACAGCGAGAACATGGCCGAGGACATCAAGCGCGGTCTGTATGATAACGCCGCAAATTGCATGGTGGCAAACGGCCATCTGCCTTATGGCTATAAGGCCGACGAAACGCTGCACTACGCCCTCGACGAGCCAAAAGCAGCCGTCATCCGCGAGATATTTGCGCGCGTTGCAACCGGTGAAGCGCTGGTTGATATCATGTCAAGTCTGAACGCGCGCGGGATTACGACATCCTACGGCCGGCCGTGGGGCCGGTCGAGCTTCCAGAAAATCCTTTCCAACGAACGGTACCGCGGCATCTACATTTACGGCGATGTCCGCAAAGAGGGCGGCATACCGCGAATTGTGAGCGACGAATTGTACTTCAAAGTGCAGGAGGTGTTGACCACGAAAAAGAATCCGCAAGGACGCCATCGCGTCAACGGTGATTATCTGCTGACCGGCAAACTATTCTGCGGGCATTGCAAGTCTCCTATGGTCGGCGTGTCTGGTACGAGCAGGACAGGCAATCTGCATCACTACTACGTCTGCCAGCGGCGGCGGACGGAGAAAGATTGCGACAAGAAGAATGTCCGACGGGACGACATCGAGTTGCAGATTGCCGAGGCTATTAAGAACAATGCGCTCAAGGACGAGATTATCAAATGGATTGCAGATAGCACCATGGCCTACAACGAGAGGAAAGAAGCCGAAAGCAAGGTGGGCATCCTCGAAGATCAGCTCGCCGGTACGGAGCGCAGCATCAAGAATGTCATGGCCGCCATTGAACAGGGAATCATCACAGCGACGACCAAGGACCGCCTTGTTGAGCTGGAATCCGAACGCGCAGCCATTCAGGCGAAGATCGCAGCCGCGCGGGCGGACATTGTAACCATCAGTCGCGATGACTTGATTTCCGGCCTTGAAATGTTCCGTGAAGGTGATGTTCACGACAAGAAATATCAGGCTCGGCTATTCGATACGTTCTTGGTCGCGGTATATCTCTACGATGACGACATGAAAATCGTGTTCAGCTTCTCCGGCGACAAAAACACAATCTGGATCCCCTTGAATCAGTCCATTGACAACATTGAGAACTGCGCGGAAAGTTCGTATAAACTCTGCCTGGGTCCACCAAAACAATATAATCCGAACCTTTTGCCGATTGGTCATGGGTTCGGATTTATTGTTTCTATCACAGATACAAAGATATTTCCACTCAAAAATGGCAGCAATTATGTATTCTGACGAACATCGACCCACACACCTTGAAGCTGTGTGTGCTGAAATAATGGAACTGGCAGGCGTAAATTCTGTTGCGGATTAGGGGGGCGTATGCTATTCTTAGCATAGATTTTCGCGTTCCGATGCGCAGATGGGAGGGATCGCCGATGAACCGCAGCCGAAAAGCTACTGCGCTCTGCGTGCTATTGGTGATCCTTGCCGCCGTGCTCTGCCGGAACATCGGGCGGGAAATCCCCGGGCGTGCGCTGGGTATTGTGCGCAGCCTCCTCTATCTGGGGCTCTTTACTGCGTGGGGAATCTCCCTGCGCCGCAGGGTGATGCAGCCTCAGGCACGGCACTTCCTCACCTCTATCGCGGGACTGATCGTCTTCTGGCTGCTGGATCGAACGGTCAAATACTTCTTCGTCACCTCGGCGGCTGCCATCCGCTATCTGTGGTACGGCTTCTATCTCCCCATGCTGTTTATCCCGCTGTTCGCGGTGTTTGTGGCGGCGTCTCTGGACAAGCCGGAGAATTACCGGCTGCCCCGCTGGACACGGTTGCTGTATTTTCTGGCCGGCGGCCTGTTCCTGCTGGTGCTGACCAACGACCTGCACCAGATGGTCTTCACCTTTGACCCGGCGCTGACCGAGTGGCGGGACACCGGCTACACCTACGGCGCGGGTTATTTCACCGTCATGGGCTTTATGGCGCTGTGCGGCGTCAGTGCCCTTGCCATCATGCTCTATAAATGCCGGGGCTCCCGTGGAAGAAAGGCCATCTGGCTGCCGCTGCTCTTTATTCCCGCGGCGCT
>DHMW01000122.1:19291-21658 GCA_002405995.1 Oscillospiraceae bacterium UBA4632 | reverse complement strand
ATGACCGTGACCAACTGCCTGCTCTTTGCGGGGCTGATGGAAAGCTGCCTGCAAACGGGCCTGATCCCCACCAACACCGGCTATGACGCGCTGTTTCAGGTGTCCTCCGTGGGGATGCGCATTACGGATCAGGATTATCAGGTCTGCTATGCCTCCGACGCGGCGATACCCCTTTCTGTGGAGACGATGCGCAGCACCGAAAACGGCGAACAGCTTCTGAATGACACGACGCTGCTCAAATCCCACGCCCTCCGCGGCGGTCACATCGTCTGGCAGGAGGATGTCTCCGAGCTGATGCGGGTCAAGGAGGAACTGGAATCCACCCGTGAGGAGCTGCAGGACCGCAATGACATTCTGCGGGAGCAGTACCGGCAGGACGCCCAGCGCTACAGGCTGGAGGAACAGAACCGCCTGTACGACCTCGTCCAGCGGGAAACACAGTCCCAGCTGCGGCAGATCAACGCATTGGCGTCGCAGCTTCGGGAGGCCCCTGCGGATACCCCCCAGCGCCGGAAGCTCCTGCTGCACATTCTCGTGTTAGCCACCTATGTGAAGCGCCGCAAGGACATGACCATCTCCGCAGACCGCAGCAGCGTTCTGCTGGTGAGCCGCCTGAGCAGCGCCCTGCGGGAATCGTGCAGCAATTTGTCTCTCAGCGGCATTTCCGGCAATCTCTATCTGCCGGAGACGGAAGCGGTGCTGCCCATCGGCACAGCCTTCGCTGCCTACGACCTCTTTGAAGACGCTCTGGAGCTGGCGCTGGATACCCTGACCTATTTTCTGGTGACCGTCACGGCGGAGCAGAAGGCATTGACCCTCCGCGTCAATCTGGAATGCGCCGCCGATTTCTCCCCGCTGACCCAGCGCTGGCCTGGCGTCACGCTGGAGCAGGACGAGGACACCTGGTTCCTCACCAAAACGCTGGCAGGAGGTGAGGACGCATGACTTGGATACAGCTCTCCGAACAGGCGCGCCTTGCGTGGCTGCTGGCGCTGCTTCTCATTCTCTGCGTGCAGCTGTTCAGCCTGCTCCGCACCTATGAACATCGGCGCAGCCGCCATTGGAAAGGCACAGCCCTCTGGTCTGCGCTTCTGCTGGCGCTCTTGCTGGTGCTTTACGACCTCCCGCAGAGGGTCGATCTGCCGGTATGGAGCGTCGGGCTCCTTGTACCGCTGTCCGCCGCCTTTGCCGCTTCCTCGCTGTACTTCAGTATCCGGCACGGCCGCCGGCAGATCACCCGCTCCAGCATCAAGGAGGCCATGGACGACCTTCCCGTGGCGGGCTGCTACTTCACGCCCCGCGGCACGGTGAAGCTCTGCAACCGGCAGATGGTCAGCCTCTACCGCACCATGACCGGCCGCGACCTGCAAACGCTGTCCGAATTACACACGGCGCTGGAGCACTGCACCGATCACGGCGTTGGCCGCACCCATGACGGCGGTTATGTCTTTCCGGATGGCAGCGTATGGTACTATACGGAGCGGGAAGCCCTTGCGGACGGCATCCGCTATACCGAGGCCATCTTCACCAACGGCACGGAGCTCTTCGCCGCCAACGACGAGCTGAAGCGGGACAACCGGGAGCTGCTGCGGGTAAACGGGAAGCTGCAGAAGATGTACGCCCGCGCGGAAGACCGCATCCGGGAGCGGGAATACCTGTCCTTCAAGATGAAAATACACGACGACATCGGGCAGAGCCTGTCCGTTCTGCGGCAGACGCTGCAAAGCGGCGCTTCTCAGGAGGAAACGGAGCGACAGGTCAAAAAGCTGTCCCTTGCCGCCGGGACGCTGGTCTATTCCCCCGACGCCAAAAGTGACGATCCCTATGACGCGCTGCTGGCGGAGGCGGCGGAGCTTGGCGTGGAGATCAGGCTGGACGGAATGCTGCCCATCGAACCGGACATTTACGATCTTGTGGTGCAGGCCATTCGGGAGTGCCTGACCAACTGCGTCCGCCACGCCCACGGCACCACGGTGTTCGTCCAGATCAGCGGCATGGCCGGCGGATACACCGTGACCATCACCAACGACGGGGAAAAGCCCCGCGGCCCCATCCGGGAGGGCGGCGGACTCTCCGCCCTGCGCCAGCGCATTGAAAACGCAGGGGGCGAGCTGTCCCTGTCCCACTACCCGGAGTTCTTATTACGATTCACCCTGATGCGGGAGGAGATGGAACTGTGAAAATGAATATACTGATCATTGAAGACAACAAGTATATGCAGGACTTCTTTGCGGGGATGTTCAGGGGCGACGACCGCTTCGGTGAGGTGAACACCCTGCGGGACGCCGCCCAGGGGCTCTACTTCTGCACCGTCAACCATGTGGATCTCATTCTCATGGATGTGCAGACCCTTCACGGTCACTCCGG
>DHMW01000122.1:0-19168 GCA_002405995.1 Oscillospiraceae bacterium UBA4632 | reverse complement strand
GACGCGCTGGTGCTGGACAAGGCCCGTCACGCGGGCGTGGACAGCCTGTGGTATAAAGATCACGGCGAGCAGGAGCTGATGGACGTGGTGAACCGCACCCTCGCCGGAGAGCACATCTTTCCCGACCGGGAGCCCAATGTAGAGATCGGCGAGGCATGGTCGGACGAGCTGTCCGAGATGCAGAAGAACATCCTGCGGCTCTATATCCGGGGCAACTCCTACTCCACCATCGCCCGGAAGCTCTTCATCGAGCAGGCCACCGTGAAATACCACATGAAGGAAATGATCCAGAAGTGCGGCTTCCAGTCCAAGCAGGAGCTGGTGGCCGCCGCCATCGAGAGCACCGTCATTGCCTCCATGCCGGAGCTGTGAGAGACAAGATACGCCGCGTTCAGTTTAAGACTTTTGGCAATTCATAAATCCAAAATCTCAATATTGTGCGGCAGCACATCCGTATATTGCAGCGTATGCCGCTTTGCTTGCCCGGATGAGCTTTCTTCAATTTGAAAGATATGAGCATAAACCCCAGTGATCTCTACCGGGGCATTACTCAAATGGAGCTTTGGCTGGGTGATGGAAACATACGTTCTGCACTCCTTCCGTATGCAATTCCCGATGGGTTTTCACAATAATAACCGCTGAAATGATAAATATCAGGATATCCGACACCGGCATGGAATACAGTACGCCGTCCAAGCCGAAAAACACAGGCAGCAGCAGAGCGAAGCCTACACCGAACACCACCTCACGGAACATGGAAAGCAGCGTGGACGCCAGCGCTTTGCCAACTGCCTGCAAGAAGATAAAGCACGCCTTGTTGACGCAGGCCAGCACCATCATGCAGAGATAGGTGCGGAACGCCTTGATGGCAAAGTCCGTATAGTAGCTGCTCTCATTGGCTGCACCGAAAATGGCGATGAGCTGCCGGGGGAAGCCCTCTGCCAGCACAAGCGCCACCGCGCCCACCAGCGCCTCAGCGATCAGCAGTCTGGTGAACAACTCCCGGACACGCAGTTTCTTCTCCGCGCCCATGTTATAGCCCACAATGGGAATGCAGCCTGCCGCCATACCCACCACGATAGAAATGACGATCTGGAAGAACTTCATCACAATGCCGACCACAGCCATCGGAATCTGTGCGTACTGCTCCTGTCCAAACACAGCGTCCAGTGCGCCATATTTGCTTATCCCTTACCACTCTGTCCTTTGTATCGGATCATTGAGCTGCGGCTGGTATTCAGATGCGCGATCATGCTGTATTTCGCCCCCTCAGGGTCGTGATGGCGGATCGCATCAATAATGCGCTGATGCTCCGTAACGCTCATGCGCCGGTTTTCATCATTTGTTACCGTGATCGCAACACTGATGGCCGAGGTTATGATAGGGATCAGGTTGAGCAGCACGCGGTTCCCGCTGCATTCAGCAAGATAGCGGTGCAGCTTGGCATCAGCTGCAGAGTAATCCTCCTCCGCCTTGATCAGCCGCGTCACCTCGTCACAGTATTCCTGCAGCTGTTCGATTTGCTCCGGCGTAGCGCTGCGCGCAACGATCGCGCAGATCTCCGGCTCAAGCATCAGACGAATATCCTGCAAGTCGAGCGCCAGAAGCTCCTCCCCCTCCTCCATCATGAACGTCAGTCCGAGCGGGTCCTCCGGCACGCCGTTCTTTTCCGACACAAATGTGCCCGCACCCTGCCGCGCCGTCAGAATATTGCGCGCAACCAGACGCTTGATCGCCTCGCGCAGCGTGCTCCGTCCAATGCCCAGCTCGTGCGCCAGCTCATATTCATTGGGCAGCTTGTCACCAGCCTTCATATCATGGTCCAGGATTACCTGAATGATCTGGTCCACCGCAAGATCGACTCTTGTTTTTCCTTCCGTTGTCTTTTCCATAAGGCACACTCTCTTCCTGTCTTGTGATACATATAGTCAGTATAATATGTCTGATGTATTTTGGCAAGTCCTTCTTCATCGTTTTAAGGTCGCGGCTTTTCATTTTGCGCTCAGCAATGCCACATATAGTATAGAAATCTTCTGCCGCAACGCGGTCAAAATAACAGACGAGGAAATCTTTGTGAAAGAACCAAAGACCCGCGCAGGCAACCGCTATGTGTACTTCTCCTCTGAGATGGAATCGCTACTGCGGGAGTACCAAAAAGAATGCCGGTACATCACAGAAACCTACGACCAGCGGGAACTGACCACCGATGACTTTCTGTTTCGGCGGCAGGGAGCGCAGCTCCCCATGACGCCAACGGCCTTCACCTACCGCTTCAAGCGGATCCTCAAAAAGAACGGATTGCCGCAGGAGCTGAATGTCCACTCCCTCCGGCATACCGCCGCCAGCCTGATGAAATGGTACAGATGTGGCAACGGTGGCAGGCATCCTCGACCACAGCCAGCCCTCCACTACGCTGGATATTTATACTCATGCCTTTGATAAGAGCAAAAAGGCCGCCAGCGCGGGACTGCAAGGAATGCTGGAGATATGACATAGCGTATTAGCTCAGTTGGATCGTAAAATGCGCAATAGTGGTCAAATCAGGTTCCAATTCTCCCAACTTTTCGCATATAAAAACCGTCTCAAACGTATCGTTTGAGACGGCTTTTGGTACGCCCGACTGGATTCGAACCAGCGGCCTTTAGAGTCGGAGTCTAACGCTCTATCCAACTGAGCTACGGGCGCATATGCGGTTGCGTCGGGCGGCTGACAGCGCGTCCCCAACAGTCTGTAGTATAGCAACTTTTTTCTCACATGTAAAGACAAAATTTGTCGCCGGAAGATCGTTAAAAAAATTGACAAGTCTCCGCAATTCCTCTATAATGGAACATATTTCGACAAAGGAATCTGCCACCATGAAAAAGCGTAAAATATCCGACGCCGTCATCCGGCGCCTTCCCCGCTACTACCGCTACCTTGACGATCTGCATTCCAAGGGCATCGTCCGCATCTCCTCCAATTCGCTCGGCGAGCGCATGGGCATCACCGCCTCGCAGATCCGGCAGGATCTGAGCTGCTTCGGCGAGTTTGGGCAGCAGGGCTACGGCTATAATATCCTTGAGCTGCGCACCGAGATCGGCCACATCCTCGGCGTGGACGAGGGGCACCGGCTCGTCGTGGTCGGCGCAGGCCACCTCGGCCACGCGCTGCTGCGCAACTTCGACTTCGCCCAGGCCGGCTTCCTGCTCGACACCGCATTCGATGTTTCCCCCGCGCTCATCGGCACACGTGTGAACAATGTGCTCATCCGCTCATTTGACGAGCTGGAGGATTACTTTTCCGTATTTCACCCCGATGTCGCCGTGCTGACCGTCCCGCGCAGCATCGCGCAGGAGGTCGCTGGGCGGCTCGCTGCGCTCGGCGTGCGCGGCATCTGGAACTTCACCAACACAGAACTGAACGTCGGCGGCGACGTTTTCACCGAGGACGTCCACTTTGCCGACAGCCTGCTCACGCTGAGCTACCGCATCTCCAAGACCTCCGCCGAGCCGAACGCAGAGGAGGCCGCGCCATGAAAAAAAGCCGCATTCTGCTCACCGCGCTGCTGGCCGTCCTCGCGCTCTCCGGCGCAGTGCTTGCCGCCGGAGGCGACAGCGGCGACCCGCTGATTTCGCTCGACTACCTGCAAAGCATTTTCCTGCCGAAGGCAGACGCGCAGATCGACAGCCGCCTTGACGCCGCAGACAGCGCCGCCTATTCCGCAGCGGAGGAAGGCTGGCGCGCGACGCTTGCCGCAGCGGAGGCAAACGCCGGCGCACAGCGCGCGGACGTGTTCACCGAGGCGCAGCTCAAGCAGGGCGACCTGCTCACCGGTCCCACAGGGCTTCAGGTCGTCGTGCTCGCCGGCAGCGTCAGCGTGCAGTTCTCCTCCGGCACTGTGATCGATGTGACGAGCGGCAGCGAGGTGAAAAGCGGCGCGGTGCTCACCGCGAACCACCGCTGTCTTGTTGCAGAGGATACCACGGCGTGCTTCTCCACCGCCGGAAAGACCGCCGTGCTCCGCTACTGCGGCCCCTATGTGCTCTCTCCCTCCGCCACGACCGATTACCCCGCCATGGCGTCCGCTCTGAAGGCGCTGGGGCTGTTCCGCGGCTCCGACAGCGGCTATGCGCAGGGCTTCGACCTGGAAAAGACGCCCACGCGCATGGAGGCGCTCATTATGCTCATCCGCCTGCTGGGCGAGGAAAACGAGGCGCTTGCCTGCACCGCCTCCCACCCCTTCACCGATGTGCCCGCCTGGGCGAACGCCTACGCGGCCTACGCCTACTCCATGGGCTACAGCAACGGCGTGAGCGCGGCGTCCTTCGGCACGACGGCCCCCGCCTCAGCGGAGATGTACGTTGAGTTTCTGCTGCGCGCGCTGCGCTACAGCTCCACCGCGCAGCTCGACATCACCGATGCGCCCGAGCGCGCCGAGCGTGCCGGCGTTCTCACCTCCGGCGAGGTGCGCGCGCTGCGCGCCGGCAGCTTCCTGCGCGCGGACGTGGTGTATCTGTCTTACTACGCGCTGGAAATGGACCGCAGCGGCG
Source organism: Oscillospiraceae bacterium UBA4632 (assembly GCA_002405995.1). Taxonomy (GTDB): domain Bacteria; phylum Bacillota; class Clostridia; order Oscillospirales; family Oscillospiraceae; genus Hominicoprocola. The sequence continues at coordinate 14,639 of DHMW01000122.1, read as the reverse complement.
GCGGCACGCTCAGCGATGCGCTCATCGCGCGCGGCGTGTTCACCTCGGAGAGCTACCGCGCCGCTCGCGCCGCCGTGACCTCGCCGCGCATCGGCTGACACCTTTTCCCCGTCCCGTCATACTATGGGGTGAGACCGCCGCGCGGGCTGTCTCAATCTTCATAGGGGGTTCGTTTTATGTGCAATAATAACTGCGGTTTTGGCGGCGGCTGCTGCCTGTGGATTCTGATCCTCATCATCCTGATCTTCGCCTGCGGCGGCTGCGGCGGCTGCAACAATGGCTGCGGCTGCAACAACGGCTGCGGCTGCTGATCGGTCTGCTTGTTTTCTGCATAAAAGGGGCAGGGCTGCGCGAAAGCGCAGCCCTCTTTTTGCTTTCTGCGGGGAAGGGAGGCGGGCAAGCTTCATCCTCTCCCGGCTCCGCGCGGTGCAGAAGGTCCCGTCAGAACGCGATCACGCCCAGGTGCTCGAGCAGGATCTTAAGGCCGATCAGGATGAGGATGAGACCGCCGGTCAGCTCCGCGCGGCTCTTATAGCGCGCGCCGAACACATTGCCGACATACACGCCCGCGATGGAGATCGCAAACGTCGTGCAGCCGATGATCGTGACGGCGGGCACGATATCCACGGACAAAAAAGCGAACGTCACGCCCACGGCCAGCGCATCGATGCTCGTGGCAACGGCGAGGATCAAAAGCTCCTTGAAGTTCACACCCGCGCAGGGCTTTTCCTCTTCTTCCTCCTCTTCGCGGCTCTCCTTGATCATATTAAAGCCGATCAGCGCCAGCAGAATAAAGGCGATCCAGTGGTCAAAGCGCTCGATATAGCCCGCAAACCGGCTGCCGAGCAGATAGCCGGCCAGCGGCATCAGCGCCTGAAAGCCGCCGAAGAAAAGGCCGATGCACAGCGTATACTTTTTATCGACCCTCTGCATGGAAAGTCCCTTGCAGATCGACACGGCAAAGGCGTCCATCGAAAGCCCGATGGCGATAAGGAACAGCTCGAAAAACGTCATAGTAAGTGATCCCCCAAGCAACAAAAAATCAGGCGCGCCGCCGCACCTGAACAAAAAGAAAAGACACAGGTACAGCGGAGCCATACTTGAGTCTCGTTGTTTAAGACAAGCCAGACCGCAAAAGCGGCCAGTCTGTTGACTTGCCACGCCATCCAAAGCAGTTGACGCCATCTACTCCCTCAAAGTAAGGGGCAGTATACCATATCCCGCCGCGAGCGTCAAGCATCATTCCGGCGCCTTCGTGCAGTCTGCAATTTTTACGCCATTTTGCTTGTCGATGTGACCGGATTTTGCAGCTTTTCTGTCAAAAGAAGTCTTGCGCATTCTGCGGTATTGTGGTAAACTGATGGTAATTTTAAGAAAGGATCCGTTGACCGCCATGGAATTCTTATCGAACAAGCCCTTACTGATCACCGACACCATCCTGCGCGATGCGCACCAGTCGCAGGCTGCGACGCGCATGACGCTCGAGGACATGCTTCCCGCCTGCGAGGTGCTCGACTCGATCGGCTACTACTCGCTCGAATGCTGGGGCGGCGCCACGTTCGACGCCTGCCTGCGCTTTCTGAACGAGGACCCGTGGGAGCGTCTGCGCCAGCTGCGCGCCCATCTGCCGCACACAAAGCTTCAGATGCTTTTCCGCGGGCAGAACATCCTGGGCTATAAGCACTATGCCGACGATGTGGTGGACGAGTTCTGCGCAAAGTCCATTGAAAACGGCATCGATATCATCCGCATTTTTGATGCGCTCAACGACGTGCGCAATCTGGAGCAGGCGATCAGATCCACCAAAAAGTACGGCGGTCAGGTCGAGGCGACACTCTCCTACACCATCTCCCCCATCCACAACGAGGACTACTTCGTAAAGCTCGCCAAGGAGCTCGAGCAGATGGGCGCAGACGTGCTGTGCATCAAGGACATGGCGAATCTTCTTCTGCCGATGGACGCCTACTCTCTCGTCAAGCGCCTGAAGGAAACGGTCAATATGCCCATCCATCTGCACACGCACAACACCAGCGGCACAGGCGACATGGTCTACCTGATGGCGGCGATGGCAGGCGTCGATATCGTCGATACCGCGCTCTCCCCGCTCGCCAACGGCACCTCCCAGCCCGCAACGGAGTCTCTCGTCGCCACGCTCCGCGGCACCGTGCGCGACACGGGGCTCGACCTTGACAAGATGAGCGCCGCCGCCGTCCATTTCCGCAAGGTAGCCGAGCGGCTCAAGTCCACCGGCGCGCTCGATCCGAAGGTGCTCAATGTCGATACGAACACCCTCCTTTATCAGGTCCCGGGCGGTATGCTCTCCAACCTCATCTCCCAGCTCAAGCAGGCAGGCAAGGAGGACAAGTATTATGACGTGCTCGCCGAGATCCCGCGCGTGCGCGAGGACTTCGGCTATCCCCCGCTGGTCACGCCGTCCAGCCAGATCGTCGGCACGCAGGCAGTGCTGAACATCATCACCGGCGAGCGCTATAAGATGGTCCCCAAGGAATCCAAGGCGATGCTGCGCGGCGAATACGGCAAGCTGCCCGGAACGGTCAACGAGGAGGTCCGCGCCAAGGCGGGCATCAAGCCCGAGGAGGTCATCACCTGCCGCCCCGCCGACCTTCTGGAGCCGGAGCTGCCCAAGTACCGTGAGGAGTTCAGAGGCCTTGCCCGCAGCGAGGAGGATGTCCTCTCGCTCGCGCTGTTCCCGCAGGTCGCGCCCAAGTTCATCAACGCGCGCAATCTGCGCCACCCGAAGAACTTCCGTGTGATGCCCCCCATCGAAAAGCGCCCTGGGAGCAAGCGCGCCGTCGCGCCGTTCTCCCGCAAGTAAGCAGATATGGCAAGAGCGCCCCCCTGACAGGGGGCGCTCTTTTTTTCTGTGTGCTCACAGTCTCCTGCGCTTGCGGCGGATGCGGTTGATGTGGCGCTCAAAGTCTCCGCTGCCGATCAGCTCGGCGAGCACATACTGTTCGAAAACCGGCACGGTGCAGGAGTAAAAGCCCACCGTGCGGTGGAACCGCTCCAGCAGCGGCGGCGGCAGCACCATATAGCCCACACGCATCGACGGCGCGATCGTTTTGGAAAAGGTGTTCATATAGATGACCGAGCGCTCCGGCTCCAGCGAGAAAAGCGTATCCTCGCTCTTGGTGGACACGCTGAACTCCGAATCGAAATCGTCCTCAACGATATATCCGCCGCGCTCCGCCGCCCAGCGGATATACTCGCTGCGCTTGCCCGCGCTGGCTGTGACCTGACTCGGAAAGCTGTGGAACGGCGTAACGTGCAGCACCGTCGCCGCGGTGCGCGCAAGCTCGTCGGAGCGGATGCCGTCGCTGCCAAGGCGCAGCATCTCGCATATGGCGCCATTCGCCTGATAGACGCGGCGGATCTTGTCATACGACGGATCCTCGAGCGCGAACACGCGCTCGCGTCCCAGCAGCTGCACGATCAGCCCATAGAGATACTCCGCCCCCGAGCCGATGACGATCTGCCCCGGCTGGACGCTGATGCCGCGCGAGCGGGACAGGTACGCCGCGATCGCCCCGCGCAGCTCGGCGCAGCCGTTGTTCGGCGGTTTGACAAGAATGCTCCCGCCATACTCACTGAGCACGCGGCGCATCGTTTTGGCAAGCGAGGGAAACGGAAACTCATCCTCCGCGCCGCGGGAAGCGGCCGCGCGGCGCTCCGTCTCCGCCTCGGAAACGGGAAAACAGTCCGCCGCGGCAAAGCTCACAAAAAAGCCGCTGCGCTCGCGGGACTCCAGGTAGCCCTCGTCGCACAAAATGGCAAGCGCGTGCTCCACCGTGATGACGCTCACGCCCGTTTCCCCTGCGATCAGGCGCTTGCTGGGAAGCTTGCTCCCCAGCGGATAAACGCCGCTTACGATGTCGCGCCGCAGCTGGTGATAAAGCTGCAAATATGCGCTCTCCGAGGCCGTCTTGTCAATGTGGTAGCGCATATCAGCCCTCTCCCCTTTCTCATTGCTCCGTCGCGCCGCCCTGCGCCGCGCGCAGCCGGTTGACATAAAGATCGGCAGCGTCTGCCTTTTTGACCCTGAGCTGATAGAAGAGGATCCCCGCGCACACGAGCACCATCACAGCCGACAGCGCCTGCGACACACGGATGCGTTCGCCGAAAAGCGTCCAGTCGAAAAGATACAGGCTATCGGTCCGCAGCCCCTCGATCCAGAAGCGTCCCACGCCGTACCAGAGGAAGTAAAAGCAGGTGTTCTCGCCGTCAAAGCGGCGGGCGCGGGAAACGATGAAATACAGCAGCAGCAAGCCGGCAACGTTCCAGAGGCTCTCATACAGGAACGTCGGGTGTACGTCCACGTAGTCGGCAGAGGAAAGCCACAGCCGCATCCGCCACGGCAGCTCCGTCGCCGCGCCGAACGCCTCGCGGTTCATGAAATTGCCCCAACGGCCGATCGCCTGACCGATGAACAGCCCCTGCACGCAGCAGTCGGCAAGCGCCCAGAGCGAGAGTTTCTTTTTCCGGCAGTACAGAAACGCCACAAGGAAGCCCGCGATCACGCCGCCATAGATGGCAAGTCCGCCGTCCCAGATGCGGCATGTTGCCGGCCAGTCGATCGAGCCGTCGGCCTTGCGGAAAAGATCCAGGTAGAAGATCACATAGTAGATGCGCGCGCCGAGGATGGAAAACGGAACGACCCAAAGGACGGTGTCGATGACATTGTCCTCGGTCAGCCCGTATTTCGGCGCCTGCTTCATGCAGAACCACAACCCCAGCAGCATGCCGGCGGCGATCAGGATGCCGTACCAGTAGATGCCGTTGCCGATGTCCAGCGCCTTGGACGGCACAGTGAACTGCCAGTCGCCGAAAAGCCCCGGAAAGCTGATGGGCACGTCGGTGAATTTCATAGGGGACCGCTCTCCTTTCCCGGCTCGATAATGGACAGCGCGCGGCGCGCTTCGGTGATATTCTCGCGCAGAAAGCGCTCGATATCCGCCGGCGTGATGCTCTCGTAAACCTCTGGGAAGCGCAGCGCGTCAAAGCCGCGGAAGCAGCCGTCCACGAGCGAGACCGCGATATTCTCAAACGAATTCATCGCACGCAGCGTCGCGCCGAAGCTCGCACGGCGGACCTGCTCGAAAAAGGCGGGATCGACACCCTCGCGCGCGAGGCGCCGCGCCTCGGCAAGGATAGCATCGCTGACCTCGCGGGCGTGCCCGCTCTCGCCGCCGGCGCAGAGGCATGCAACGCCCGGCAGCTGGTCAAAGCCGCCGCCGAAGCTCGCGTTGATCAGCCCCTCGTCGTAAAGGCGCTGATAGAGCGGTGAAGAATCGCCGAGCAGCACGTCGCACGCCATCTCGCCGACGAGGGACTGCCGCATCAGGTCAGCGTCCTCCGCCGCGCACTTGAAGCCCACAAGGAACTGCGGCAGCGAGACCTCCATCTTCGACACGGTCTCCCCGCACGCGGCGGCAGCGTCCTCCTTCTCTCCATAGCAGCGCGTGATCTCCTCGCCGCGCTCGCGCGGCAGGATATCCCCAGCAAGGGCGGCAACGCGCTCCGCGTCCACATTGCCCACCACGCACAGCGCCATATTCGACGGGCAATAGAACGCACGGTGGCACTCGTAGAGCGTCTGCGCCGTGATGCCTGCAATGCTCTCCACCGTTCCCGCAATGGGCACGCGCGCGGGCGAAGAGCGGTACAGGCAGGCGAGGAGCTTTTCGTACACCTGCCAGTCGGGCGAATCCTCGACCATGCGGATCTCCTGGGCGATGATGCCGCGCTCCTTCTCCACGCTCTCGTCCGTAAAGTACGGCACGGAGACGAAGGAGAGCAGGGTGCGCAGATTTTCCTCAAAATGCTCGGTGCAGTCAAAGTAGTAGCCCGTCATGGCATTGGAGGTAAAGGCGTTCGGCTCCGCGCCGTTGCGCGAGAGCGTGACCATGGCGCTGCCGTCCTCCGTGTCGAACATCTTATGCTCCAGATAGTGCGCGATGCCCGCGGGCGTATCATAGCGCTGCCCGCCGCGGAGGAACTGCATATCCATGCCGCCGTAGCGCGCGGCAAAAAAGGCGTATTTGCGCCGGTAACGCGGCTTGGGTACGACGAAAAGCTTCAGCCCGTTCATCAGCGTGTATTCCACCACCGTTTCCCCGATGCGGGGATAGCTTTTTTCAATTCTGACCATTCGCTGTCTCCTCCCCTGTGAGGAAATATACCGTGTCGAGCGTCATGCTCTGCGCGGCGGCGGCGATGCGCTCCGCCGTTACCGCCCGCAGCGCGGCGATCAGCTCGTCCGCCGTTTCGCGGATGCCGGTCGCCGCCTGGCCGAGCGCGTTTTCCTCCATCCTTCCGGCGCTGTCGCCGCGCGACTCGAGCGAGGAGATCAGGCACGCTCGCGCGCCCTCGATCTCCCACGGCTCAAATTCGCCGCGCTGCACGGCGCAGAGCTGTGCAAGGATCTCCGCCCTTGCCGTTTCATAATTCTTCGTTTCGATACCCGACGACACGGTAACGATACCCTTGGAGCGGTGGTAGGTGGAGGACGCGTAGTAGCAGAGCGACAGCTTCTCGCGCACATTGAGAAAAAGCTTGGAGTTGCTGTAGCCCCCGAAGATCAGGTTGCCCAGCAGCATCGCCGGCGCATCATCCGAAGAAACGCGCCATCCCATCGAAAGCTTCCCCTGCGTCACATCCATGCGCTCGGTGATCTCGCGCGGCGCCGGCGGCGCGGGACGTCTTTCTGCGGCCGCCAGCGGGACGGGCGCGCCGCGCCGCAGCGGCGCAAGCGCGCGCCGGAGCGCTCCTTCCACCCGGGAGAGCGCCGCGCTGCCGCAGTAGAAAAGCTCAAAATGCGCGGTGGCGAGCAGCTGCTGATAATAGCGAAACAGCGTCTGGTTCGTGATCTTTTCCACGCGCGCGAGCGTTCCGAAGCGGTCAACCCCGTAGCGCTCGCCGCGGCACATCTCCTGAAGTAAGCGCAGGTCGGCGTAGTCGCGCTTGTCGTTCACAACGCCGCGGATCAGGTCGATGAGATTCTGCTTCTCGCTTTCCACGTAATCGTTCAGGAAGCGGCCGCTGCGCGTCACAGGGTCGAACAAAAGCTCGCCGATCAGATCGCACATCGGCTCGAGCAGCTTCTGCCCGCCGGGGACGAATTTCTCGTCGATGAACCCCGCCACAAAGCCGATGCACTGATTTTCCCCCTTCTTGCGCACCGTGCACCCGATGGACGCGCCGTAGAGCAGATCGAGTGCGGTGGAAAGGGCGCGCATATCCGGGTGCGCCATCGTGCCGCGGCGCAGCACGCTCGGCAGCAGCGCCGCAAAGCCCGCGGTCTTTTCCTCCAGCGGCGTGATGAGCTGCACGCTCAGCGTGCCGGTCTTGAATTTTTCCGAGGGGACATAGTTGAGATACACCTCCGGCGCAAGCTCGCGTCTGATCGGTTCCATCGCCGCTTCCTCCTGTGATCGCTTCTGAATTTTCCTTTAGGATACCACGAAACCGTGAACAATTCCACCCTTTTCTCCCCAAAAGCGGGGACGGCGCGCAAAATGGCGGAATTTTCCCGGCACGGCGACATTTTTCTTGCGAAATTTCCTTGACAATTCTGATAAAATCATGTAAACTGATTCATGTTGTAAAGCGTTATAACTTTACACAAGAATCTGCACAAGGAGGTTCCCCCATGAAAAACCAGACCTTTCGCATGACGATGCTCTTCGATTTCTACGGGGAGCTTCTCACCGACCGCCAGAAGGAATTCTACGACCTCTACTACAACGAGGATCTGTCTCTGTCCGAGATCGCTGAGAATTACGGCATCTCGCGCCAGGGCGTGCGCGACGTGATCGTGCGCGCGGAGAATTACATGACCGAGATCGAGGACAAAACGGGGCTTTTGAAGCGCTTTATGCAGCGCACGCCCCATGTCGAGAAGATCGAGGAGGCGGCGGCGCAGATCAGGCAGCTCAACCTCCGCCGCTATGAGGATTGCCAGCTCGAGGAGCTGGCCGGTGTGATCGAGACTGAAGCGGCGGCGCTCAAGGAGTAATCTATCCATGGCATTTGAAGGACTGAGCGAAAAGCTCAACGCCACATTCAAAAACCTGCGCGGCAAGGGACGGCTGAGCGAGGAGGACATCAAGCTCGCCATGCGCGAGGTGCGCCTTGCGCTGCTCGAAGCAGACGTGAGCTACAAGGTCGTCAAGGACTTTGTCAAGACCGTATCCGAGCGCGCCGTCGGCGTCGAGGTGCTCGACAGCCTGACCCCCGCCCAGCAGGTCATCAAGATCGTCAATGAGGAGCTGACGGCGCTCATGGGCGGTGCAAACGCCAAGCTGACGTTTGCCTCCAGGCCGCCCACAGTCGTGATGATGGTCGGCTTGCAGGGCGCCGGTAAGACGACAAACGTCGCCAAGCTTGCCGGATACTTCCGCAAGCAGGGCAAGCGTCCGCTGCTCACCGCGTGCGATGTGTACCGTCCCGCTGCCATCACGCAGCTGCAGGTCGTCGGCAGGCAGCTGGGCATCCCCGTTTTCGAAATGGGGCAGGCCGACCCCGTGCAGATCGCGCAGGATGCCGTCAAGTACGCCGGCGACCACGGAAACGACATCGTCTTTCTCGATACCGCAGGCCGCCTGCACATCGACGAAGCGCTGATGGCCGAGCTGGGGCGCATCAAGGCAGCCGTCCGCCCCAACGAGATCCTGCTCGTCGTCGATGCGATGACCGGCCAGGATGCCGTCAACGCAGCCACCGCCTTTGACGAGGCGCTCGGCATCGACGGCGTCGTGCTCACGAAGCTCGACGGCGATGCCCGCGGCGGCGCGGCGCTTTCGATCCGCGCGGCGACCGGCAAGCCCATCAAGTTCATCGGCACGGGCGAAAAGCTCGACATGATCGAGCCCTTCCACCCCGACCGCATGGCGCAGCGCATTCTCGGCATGGGCGACGTGCTGTCGTTCATCGAGCGCGCCGAGCAGAGCATCGACGAAGAAAAAGCCCGGAAGCTTGAAGAAAAGCTCAAGAAGAACCGCTTCACCCTCACCGATTACTATGACCAGCTCGTCCAGCTCAAGAGCATGGGCAGCCTCGAGCAGCTCGCGGGCATGATGCCCGGCCAGCTTGGCAAACAGATGGCAAACGCCGAGATCGACCCGAAAATGATGGCCCACACCGAGGCGATCATCCTTTCGATGACGCCCTACGAGCGCGAGAATCCTGCGGTGCTCGGCGCCAGCCGCAAAAAGCGCATCGCCGCCGGCTGCGGACTTGAGGTCGTAGACGTCAACCGCCTGCTCAAGCAGTTCGACATGATGCAGAGCATGGTCAAGCAGATGAGCCGCGGCAGGATGCCCGCCGGAATGGGCGGTCCCGGCGGCGGCAGGATGCGCGGCTTCGGACGCAGAAAGCGCTTCAAATAAGTTGATCGAGTGCACAAGCATTTCATCATAAAACAAAAATCAAACACTATTTTTTGGAGGTACATCACCATGGTCAAAATTCGTCTGCGCAGAATGGGCGCCAAGAAGGCTCCTTTCTACCGTGTCGTCGTCGCTGATTCCCGCTATCCCCGCGACGGCCGCTTCATTGAGGAGATCGGCACTTACAACCCCTGCGTCTCCCCCGCCGAGATCAAGATCGACGCCGAGCGCGCCCAGGAATGGATCAAGACCGGCGCTCAGCCCACCGACACGGTCCGTGCGCTGCTGAAGAAAGTCAACGCGCTGTAATTCCGGGGTGGCAGGAACATGAAAGACTTGCTGCTCTACATCGCCCGCAGCCTTGTCGAGCATCCGGACGAAGTCACCGTCACGGAGAAGCAGGGCGCGGACGAGCTTACGTTGGAGCTGCGCGTCGCGCCTGACGACATGGGCAAGGTCATCGGTCGTCAGGGTCGTATTGCCAAGGAGATCCGCACGGTCGTCCGCTCCTACGCTCAGCGCACCGGCGTAAAGGTGTCTGTCGATATTATAGACTGATACAAAAAAGCGTTCCCGCTTTCGGGAACGCTTTTTATTCTTGCCATCGCCTTCAAATTCCGCTATACTGGCATCAGAAACAGCTCAGCAAAGGAGAATGACAATGGGTCTCTTTTCCAAAAAAGACGTGCCGCAGCCCGGCGCGCGTCCGGAATATATCGAGGTCGGCCAGATCGTGAACACGCACGGCGTGCGCGGCGAAGTAAAGGTGCAGCCCTGGGACGTAACGCCGGAGCGCCTGTGCAGCTTCAAAACGTTCTACATGGACGGTACACCGTTCCGTCCCACAAGCAAGCGCGTGCAGGGCGAGATGGTCCTGATGAAGCTGCCGGAGGCAGACGACATGGACGAGGCGGCAAAGCTCAAGCGCAAGGTCCTCTCCATCCGCCGCGCAGACGTCTCGCTTGGCCGCGGGGAATACTTCGACGCCGAGATCGTCGGCATGAACGTGTTCAACTACTTTCCGCACACCTATATCGGCACGGTGACGGAAGTTCTCACCTATCCCGCGCACAAGCTTTACAAGGTCAAGGGACCGGAAAAAAGCTATCTCATCCCCGCGGTGCAGGATGTGTTCATTGCGGATATTGATGAGCAGAAGCGCGAGATCACCGTGCGCATGATGGAGGGGTTGGAAACGGATGAGGATTGACATTCTGACGCTCTTCCCCGCCTCGGTGGATGCGATGATGAACGTGAGCATCCTCGGCCGCGCGCAGGAGCGCGGGTACATCACGATCAAGACCCACCAGATCCGCGATTACACCACCAATAAGCAGATGCAGGTGGACGATTACCCCTACGGCGGCGGCCGCGGCGCGGTGATGCAGGCAGACCCCCTGTACCGCTGCTGGGCGCACGTGTGCGAGGAGGCAGGCAGCCGCGGGCATACGATCTACCTCTCCCCCTGCGGACGCACGTTCACGCAGAGCGTGGCGCGCGAGCTGAAGGACCGCTACGACCATCTCATTCTTGTCTGCGGCCATTACGAGGGCATTGACCAGCGTTTTATCGACGAGTGTGTGGACGAGGAGCTGTCGATGGGTGACTTCGTCGTCACCGGCGGTGAGATCCCCGCCATGGCGGTGACGGACGCGATCTGCCGCATGGTGCCGGGCGTACTGCCGGGGGAGGAGTGCTTCACCGAGGAATCGCACTGGGCGGGGCTTTTGGAATATCCGCAGTATTCCCGCCCCGACGAGTGGCACGGACGCCGCGTGCCGGACGTGCTGCTCTCCGGGCACCATGAAAACGTGGCAAAATGGCGCAGGAAGGAGAGCTACAAGCGCACGATGCTCCGCCGCCCCGATCTGTGGGCACAGTTCGATGAGAAGCAGCTCAAGACAAAGAGCGAGAAAAAAGTCCTTGCCGAGGCAAAGGCAGAGGTCGAAGCCATCCGCGCCGCCGAAGAAAAGCCGGATACGGAAGGAGCCGCAGAATGACAAAAAACCGGAAAGTCGCTTGGCTTTCCGGTTTTCGTTCTGCTGTGCAGCCGGCCGTTACACGATGCGCTTTGCGCCGACATAGCGGTTGGTGTAGTAGCTGGTGGAAAGGCTGTCGATCGTCACCTTGCCGACGCTGTAGCGGGCGTGAATGATCTGACCGCCGCCGATGTAGATGCCGACGTGGCCGATAGCGTGAGAGGAATCCGAGAAAAAGACCAGATCGCCCGGCTGCAGGTCCGCCTTGGCGACAGCGTAGCCGCAGTTCTTATACTGGCTGGTCGCCGAATGCGGCAGCGAGTAGCCGTACTTGGCGTAAAGGTACATCGTAAAGCCGGAGCAGTCAAAGCCGTTGGGAGACGAGCCGCCGGAGCGGTAGCGCGTGCCGAGGAAGGTCATCGCCGCCTCCACGATCTGCTCGCCGACAGAGCCGCTCGCGTCCGCAGGGTCGCGCAGATACTCGCCCAGGAGCCAGCCCGTGGTAGCGCCGAATACGACCTGATACCAGCCGTCCTGCTCGCTGATGACCTCCACCTGCTTGCCGGTGTTGACCTGAGTGATCCTGTCATAGCTCGTGCCGGGGCCGGTGCGCACGTTGATCGTGCCGCCGGTGACCACCATCGTGACCGTCTCCGTTACAGAGGTGTCCTCCTCCGCATCGGCGGCAGCCTCCAGCTCCGCCTGCATCTCGTCGAGCGCCTCCAGCGCTTCCTCGTTCGCCGCATTCTCCTGTGCAGACTCCGCCTGCACGGATTCCGTCAGCACCGACACGCGATCGACCAGGCTGGAAATAGAACCGTCAGACGCCGCCCTGACCGGCGTCATCGGCACAAGAAGGCTTACGGACAGCGCGCAGGAAAGCAGCGCGGAGAGACATCTCGAATGGCTTTTCATCATTGGGTCATATCCTTTCGTAAAGAGGTCAGGTCAGCTTTTGTTCTCGCGCCTCCGGGGCATTACATCCTGCCGCTGAGCGCGCGCTCAAGCCAGATGGAGGCGAATTCCATCGCCTCGCCGAGGCTCCCCTTCTCCGTCGAGCGTACCACGCGGTCGCGCGAGCGGAGATTCGCATCCGTCATCTGCAGCTGGATGGAAACGCGCTTGGCAAGCGTGATGTCCTTGAGCGGCTCGGTGTCAAGCACCTGCATCATTACAATATATTTATCCGCCATCGAGCCGTAGTAGATGAGATTGTCCACACGGCGCAGCGGGTGGTTGCGATACATAAGACCCTGGGTCGTTTCTGCCATTTGATCCACTCCTCACTTGCTGTTTGTAACCGAATTGTAACATTGTAACCGTTTTGTAACTTTTTGCAGTATAGCATCTTTCACCCGTCTTGTCAACCGAAGGAGGGCGAAAAGACAAACAAAGATCCCCCGGAGGCCTTTTTTCGGTCTCCGGGGGATCCGGGTCTGTAGAGAAGGGTGCTGTTTATTTCCCGAGATAGCTGCGCACAAGCGTTTGCAGCAGCTCGTCGCGATCGAGCTTGCGGATCAGCGTGCGGGCGCTGTTGTGGTTTGTGATATAGGTGGGATCCTCTGAAAGAATATAACCGACGATCTGGTTGATCGGATTATAGCCCTTATCCTCCAGCGCGGCGTAAACCGTGGTGAGGATGTGGCGGATCTCAGCGTCCTTTTCCTGTGCTACGTTAAACTTCCGGGTAAATTCTTCCATGTTGCGGATCCCTCCCTTCCATGCCCACAGTATAGCAACGCATTGATGAAAAGTAAAGGGAAGGCGGTCAACTGTAACAGAATCGTAATCTTTCCCTCAGCGCAGCACTGCGCCGCAGTCGGCTTCGAGCGCGGCAAGCACGCTTTTGACGTCCTCGTCCGCCTCCTCGCCGGTCAGGCTGCGGTCATCCGCGCGCAGCACCAGGTTGAACGCCACGCTCTTCTTTCCCGGCGCAACGCCGGGACCGCGGTAGATATCGAACAGCGCGGCCTCCTTCAAAAGCCCCTTCGCGCCGCGGCGGATGCTCTCTTCGAGCGCGCCGACCGTGACGGCCTCGTCGCACACGACCGCAATGTCGCGCGTGACGGCGGGGAATTTCGGCAGCGGCTGATAGACGGGGATGCCGCCGCGCTTTTCATACAGCGCGTCAAAGCTCAGCTCCGCAGCGTAAATTTCCGTATCGACGCCGTAATTTGCCGCGACGAGCGGGTGGATCTGGCCGAACACACCGAGATACGTCTCGCCCGCATACACCTTCGCACAGCGGCCGGGATGGTAGGAATCGTTATCGGTGCAGGCTGCATACCTGACGTCCGTGATGCGCAGCTCGTGAAGCAGCGTCTCGATGCCGCCCTTGAAGGAGAAGAAGTCCGCGCCGTCGCCGTAAGCGCCGAGGGAAAGGTACTTCGGCTCGTCGGCAAGGCCATCCTCGCGCGGCAGGTAAACCTTGCCCAGCTCATAGAGGCGCGCGGATTTGTTTCGGTAGCTGTAGTTGCGCGCAACGATCTCCAGCATGCTCGGCAGGATCGTCGTGCGCATGATGGAGGTGTCCTCGCCCAGCGGGTTCAAAATCTTGAGGGAATTGCGCAGCGGGGAATCCTTCGGCATGCGGATCTTGTCATAATACGTCGGGCTGATGAACGAGTATGTGATGATCTCGTCGTAGCCCAGCGCGCGCACCGCGCCGCCGATGGCGCGGTCGAAGCGCTGCTGCTCGGAAAAGCCGCCGCGCGTGGTCTCGCCGCGCATCAGCGTGCAGGGGATCTTATTGTAGCCGTAGAAGCGCGCGACCTCCTCGGCAATATCGCTGTAATGCTCCACGTCGCCGCGCCAGGACGGGACGTAGATATCGTCGCCGTTCAGGATAAAGCCGAGGGAGACGAGGATCTCGCGCATAGTCTTTTCCGGAAGGTCTGTGCCGAGCAGGGCGTTGATCTTGTCGGGCTCGAGCTTGACAACGGTGGGCGCCTTCTCCCTGGCGACCACGTCCATCACGCCGTCCACGACCTCGCCGCAGCCAAGCAGCTCCACAAGCTCGCAGGCGCGCTCGACGGCCTTGATGGTATTCATCATGTCGAGGCCCTTTTCATAGCGGGAGGAGGCATCGGTGCGCATGCCGAGGGCGCTGGCCGTGCGGCGCACGGAAACACCGTTGAAGTTGGCGGATTCGAAAAGCACCATCGCCGTATCGCCGACGATCTCGCTGTTCGCGCCGCCCATGACGCCCGCGACGCAGACGGGCTTGTGCTCGTCGCAGATGCAGAGCATGTTC
>DHMW01000078.1:5943-7212 GCA_002405995.1 Oscillospiraceae bacterium UBA4632 | reverse complement strand
TGCTTGCCGATGACCTTGAGGTTCTTGCAGGTGTCCATCATCTTGGCGGTGATGGGCTCGGTGCGGCACATGATGGCATCGGGCTGGAACGCGGCGAGCTCCTTGACGTAGGTCTCCTCGTCGTTATGGCTGCACAGCTTCACTTCAAAGTCGTTGGACTCGAAGATGTGCGTCGCCACCTCGTTGAGCTCGATGGTGTAATAAACCTTGAACTTTGCCATGATAAAGATCTCCTCTCAAAATATGTTTTGTCGTTATGGATCCCCTCAATGTTCTCATACAGTTCTTTTATTATATCGTCCGCTCCGCACAAAAGCAAGCGGTTTTGCGAAACTTTTGCAGGAATTGATTCAATTATTTGAAGGCATCCTTTCGTTTTTGACAAGATGCCGTCATCGCCTGCCGCACAGATGACGTGCCCCCTCCGCGCGGGGTCCTGCGCGCGGGCCGCACGCAGCGGAGAGCAAGTCTGCTGTCCTTTTATGCGGTGTGATGCAGGTTGTGCTTCATTTTTGTTAATTAGTTAACGAAATGAAAGAAAAAAATCAGTTTTCCCTACATTTTTCAAAACTTTGCAGTTGATTTTTCATTTTTGCCTGTGTATAATTATGGAGAACAAAACCGGCTGTTCCCCAACCGGAAGTGAAAATTAAGGAGAAATAACATGAAAGAATTGTACGTCGTCAACTGCTGCCGTACCGCTGTCGGTTCCTTCGGCGGTTCCCTCAAGAACACCCCGGCCGCTCAGCTCGGCTCCATCGTCGTGAAGGAAGCCCTCAAGCGCGCGAACGTCGCCCCCGAAAATGTCGATGAGCTGATGTTCGGCTGCATCCTGACCTCCGGCCTCGGCCAGAACGTCGCCCGTCAGGTCGGCGTGGGCGCAGGCCTCCCCTACTCCGTTCCCGCCTACACCGTCGGCATGGTCTGCGGCTCCGGCATGAAGTCCGTGATCGAGGCTGGCCGCGCCATCCTTGCCGGCGACGCCGACATCATCGTCTGCGGCGGCACCGAGAACATGAGCGCCGCCCCCTATGCCTCTCCCGACGCCCGCTGGGGCGCCCGCATGGGCGACAAGAAGTTTGTTGACACCATGATCAAGGACGGCCTGTGGGATGCGTTCAACAACTACCACATGGGCACCACCGCCGAGAACATCTGCGATGTTTGGGGCATCACCCGCGAAGAGCTCGACGCTTTCGGCGCCGCCTCCCAGCAGAAGACCGAGGCCGCGCAGGCTGCCGGCCGCTTCGACGATGAGATCGTTCCCGT
>DHMW01000078.1:0-5867 GCA_002405995.1 Oscillospiraceae bacterium UBA4632 | reverse complement strand
AAGGACGAGTTCCCCCGCGCCGGTTCCACCGCCGAGGGTCTTGCCAAGCTGCGCGGCGCGTTCCCCGTCGGCCCCGATGGCGTTGAGGACGAGATCGTCTACACCTTCCAGCCCACCGGGATCCACGAGGCCGACGCGCACAAGCACGTCCAGCGCGTCACCGCCGGCAACGCCTCCGGCATCAATGACGGCGCTGCCGCCATCGTCCTCGCCTCCGGCGAGGCCGTGAAGAAGTACAACCTCAAGCCCATGGCGAAGCTCATCAGCTGGGGCCAGGGCGGCGTTGATCCCAAGATCATGGGCGTCGGCCCCGTGCCCGCCTCCCGCCAGGCCATGCAGAAGGCCGGCCTGACCATCGACGATATCGACCTCATCGAGGCTAACGAGGCGTTTGCCGCGCAGTCCATCGCCGTCGCCCGCGAGCTGCACTTCGACATGAGCAAGGTCAACGTCAACGGCGGCGCGATCTCCATCGGCCACCCCGTCGGCTGCTCCGGCGCGCGCATCATCGTCACGCTGCTGCACGAGATGCTCAAGCGCGACGACGCCAAGAAGGGTCTTGCCACTCTCTGCATCGGCGGCGGCCAGGGCGTTGCCACGATCTTCGAGAAGTGCTGAGCCGCTTCCCCCTTTGAGCGATAAAAAAGGAGGCCTCCTCCCGGAGGCCTCCTTCCCTTTTGCGCGGGAGGGGAGCTGTCCCAACGGGACAGCTCCCCTTTTTTCATACGTCTGCGGCGCTCAGCTCTTTTTGCGGATCAGGATAAACGGCGTGCACTGGTCGTCCTGTCCCGCCGGATTATCGCGGATGATCTCGCACAGCTGCTCGTCCGTAAGATCGATACAGCCGGCTTTGCCCAGAATGTCGCGCGTAAAATCGTTCGCGTCCACGATCATCGCGCGCACGCCGGTCTTTTCGTAGATCTCGTCGCACACGCCGGAAGGATTTTCCGGGATGCGGATGCCGTAGTCGCCGTAAACGGGAAACACGTCGGGGTAAAAGCCGTCAAGCCCCGTGACCTCCATGCCGACCATATCGTAAAACACGCCGTGCTTGCCCACGAGCTTGCCGAAGCCCGCGCAGATCGCCGCCCAAAGGACCTTCCACGGACCGCAGATGTCGATGGCAAACTGCATTTTGCAGACCTCGCCCACGCCGATGCCTGCGCTGTTGTGCTGGATGGCGAAGCGGCTGAGGAATTTCGCCAGCCAGGAGATCTTCATATCCTTGCGGTAGACCACGCGCTTCTGGCACAGGGCGATGATCTTCTCGCTGATGCTCAGAAGGTCGCCCTCTTCGTAGAGGGGCTTGACGTATCGGTTGACCAGCTCGATGTAATCCTCGCCGATCTCGACAAAGTGCGTCTGGATGGCGTGGCGCAGGTAAACGCCGGTGGAGGTCTCGATCTCAACGTTCTTGGAGCCGTTTGCAACAAAGTCCATGGAAATTGCCTCTTTCGTGCAGATTTTTTACGTTGGTATTGTACCACAAAATGCGCAAAAAGCTACTGTAAATTGCAAATTTGCAGAAAAAACTCCGCGCCGCCCGCAGTGCCTGTTGAAAGCACGGCGGACGGCGCAGAAATACCCGCCGAAGGCTCACTTTTCGGTGATCAGCCTGAGCGCCTTTTCGTAGCTTTCCTCCGCAAGGGGGATGGCGTGGGCGAGCATCGCCTCGCCCTTCTTGCAGCACTCGTCGGCATACGCCTTATCCTTGAGGGACGAGAGGTTGATCAGCACGTTCAGCCATGCGCTCTGCATCGAGGTCTTGAGCGTCAGCGCCGCGATACCCAGATCGCTCACCACGTTCGGGTTCGTCGTGCCGACAAGGCCCGCCAGCAGGTCGATGGACTCAAGGCAGACCTCCATCATCGCAAGCGGCACCTCCGTGCAGTTGCGGAAGCTTGCCTGCACCGCGCCGCGGCGGATCGCCTTGTGCGCGTCGCTGTCCTTCGGCAGCGCGAGAGAATCGATCAGCACGTCAAAAACCTCGCTGTCGCGGTTCATCACATCGATGAAGCGCTCTTTGAGCTCGTTGCCCTTGGCGATGGCGTCCAGAATGCGCTCGCGGTCATTCTCAAAGCCCTTCTTGCTCAGCGTCAGGCCGTTGACCATCATCGTCAGCGCTACGCCGATGCCGCCGGCAAGGCCGGCGACCGCGCCGCCGCCCGGCGCAGGGGAATCCGAGCCGATCTCATTGATCAGCTCCGTGACCTTCATATCTGCGATCTTCATAGTGCCCTCCCTGGGTGTAAAATCAAAGGTCCATCAGGAACAGGCGGAGATATGCTCCGCCCGTTCCTGAGGTCATGCAATCAGAACAGGCCCGTGATCCTTCCGTTCTCGTCCACGTCGATCTTCTCGGCGGACGGGACCTTGGGAAGCCCCGGCATGGTCATAATGTCGCCGGTCTTGGCAACGAGGAAGCCCGCACCCGCGTTGACCTTCAGGTCGCGCACGGTGATCCTGAAGCCGCGCGGCGCGCCCAGCTTGCTCGCATCGTCGGAGAAGGAGAACTGCGTCTTGGCCATGCAGATAGGCAGCTTGTCGAAGCCAAGCTCGGTGAGCTGCTTCAGCTGCTTCTTGGCAGAAGCGGCGATGACCACACCGTCGGCGTGATAGACCTTGGTGGCGATGGCGTTCAGCTTGTCCTCGATGCTGTCGTTGACGTCGTAAACGAACTGGAAGTGGTTCGGCTCGCCGCACAGGCGGACGACCTCTTCGGCAAGCGCCTTGCCGCCTTCGCCGCCCTTGGCCCACACTTCGCTCAACCGGACGTTGACGCCCAGCTCCCGGCACTTCTCCTCCACGAGGTCAAGCTCGGCCTTGGTGTCGGTCGGGAAGGCGTTGACGGCGACGACGCAGGGCAGGCCGTAGACGTTCTTCACGTTGTCAACGTGCTGGAGAAGGTTGGGCAGGCCCTTTTCGAGCGCCTCGAGGTTCTCGTGGTTCAGCTCGGTCTTTGGCACGCCGCCGTGATACTTGAGCGCGCGGACGGTCGCGACGATGACGACGGCGTCGGGGCGGAAGCCCGCGGCGCGGCACTTGATGTCGAGGAACTTCTCGGCGCCGAGGTCGGCGGCGAAGCCGGCCTCCGTGACGGTGTAGTCGCTCAGGCGCAGCGCAGTCTCGGTTGCCATAAGGGAGTTGCAGCCGTGGGCGATGTTGGCGAACGGGCCGCCGTGGATGAAGGCAGGGGTGCCCTCAAGCGTCTGCACCAGGTTGGGCTTGACGGCGTCCTTCAGGAGCGCCGCCATGGCGCCCTCGGCCTTGATATCGTGCGCAGTGACGGGCTTGTCGTCGTAGGTGTAGGCGATGACCATCCTGCCGAGGCGCTCCTTGAGGTCGGTCAGGCTGGTGGAGAGGCACAGCACCGCCATGACCTCGCTGGCGACGGTGATCTCAAAGCCGTCCTCGCGGGGCACGCCGCTGGCCTTGCCGCCCAGGCCGTCGATGATATGGCGCAGCTGGCGGTCGTTCATATCAACGGCGCGCTTCCACACGATCCTGCGCGGGTCGATGTTCAGGGCGTTGCCCTGCTGGATGTGGTTGTCGAGCATGGCGGCGAGCAGGTTGTTTGCCGCGCCGATGGCGTGGAAATCGCCGGTGAAGTGCAGGTTGATATCCTCCATGGGGACGACCTGGGCATAGCCGCCGCCGGCCGCGCCGCCCTTGACGCCGAACACAGGACCGAGAGAGGGCTCGCGCAGGCAGACCATCGCCTTCTTGCCGATCCGGTTGAGCGCGTCGGCAAGACCGACGGAGGTCGTGGTCTTGCCCTCGCCCGCGGGGGTGGGGCTGATGGCGGTGACGAGGATCAGCTTTGCCTTGCGGGGCAGCTTGCGGATCTCGCTGAGATCGAGCTTTGCCTTGTACTTGCCGTAAAGCTCAAGGTGTTTTTCGTCGATCCCGGCGTTCGCCGCGATCTCCGTGATCTTTTTCATTTCATGCGCCTGGGCGATCTCAATATCGGTCATGGTCAATTCCTCCTGTTTTCTCTATCTTGCGGGCGCGCGGCGCGCCCTCTTTTTTACTGGCAAGGGCATTATAACGCAATGCAGGAAAAAGGTAAACCACTTTCGCGATCCACTTTTTCTCCTGCGCCTAATTTTTTTAAGCGTTGCGTGCCTTGCGCTTGCGTAACAGGAAAAGGCAGCGCATCAGCGCTGCCTTTTCCTCCTTTTGAAAGGAAAGTGCGGCGCGGACAGCGCGCCGGGGCACCGTCCGCAAACGACGGACACAAGGGGCTCTTCCGTCATTTTTACAGCTCGATGCACTGCACCTCGCCCAGTATGACGGGTCCGCCGATACGCGCGGCGGCGACCGCGCCGTTCCGCCGCTCGACACTGGCGCGCACCGTACCGGCAGGCTGAATATAGTCGCAGGCAAAGCCTCCGTTCTGCAGCG
This sequence comes from Oscillospiraceae bacterium UBA4632, assembly GCA_002405995.1. Lineage (GTDB taxonomy): Bacteria > Bacillota > Clostridia > Oscillospirales > Oscillospiraceae > Hominicoprocola. The sequence goes on along the minus strand of DHMW01000078.1, from coordinate 1,463 downwards.
TCCCGCTCTGCGCGACCGCGCAGGCGACGCTGCCGCTGCCGCAGCTGCCCTCCCAGACAAGGCTGCCAGTGCCGATGACCTTCACGAGCGGCGTCATGCGGTGCGACTCGCCGTCAAGAAAGATGACGCCGCAGGCGTCCATATCCGGAATACCGGCAAACACCGGCTCCGCCGCGCGGAAAAACCCTTCGTCCGGCGCCACGCCCTCAACGACAAAATGCGCAATGCCGCCGAGATCGACAAGCGTGCCCTCATGCCCGAGGACGCTCGCGCGCGTCACGCTGCGCGGACAGGGCATCTCGGCGCTGGCCGTCCCCTTTGCGCAGTCCACCTGCGCGGTGACGACATGGCCGCAGCCGCTCACCCGCAGCCTGACCGAGGAAAGGCCGCCCTTCTGCCGTGCGACCAGCATACCGTAGGCGCGCGTCGCGTTGCCGCAGAACTCCCCGCCCATCATCTCCATATGGCCGTCCACATCCTCCTCCGGCGGGCAGGCATAGCCGACCTGCTCGGCTCCGAGCGCGGGGATCGCCATGATCTGCGCGGCCAGCGCCGCGCGCTGCGCCTTCTCGACGGGGTCAAGCACGAACACCGTGATGTTTCCCGCCGGGTCTGCGCGCAGGATGTTCAGTTTCATATCGCATTCCTCCTGAAAAAAGAAGGTGTAAAGCCAAAAATAACTCTACACCTTCTTTTTCATTCTGTCAATTCGTGTCAAAGCGCAGATCTTTCAGCATGATTGTCCCCAAATCGGTATCAATGACCATTTTAGGACGCACCTCATTTGCGCCGCGCACGGCGTAAACAAATTTAATCCGTCCCGAAGGACGACTCGCGCCCTATTCACGCTGCGCACGGCGTGAATGATCTTGATATCCGTTTTTCCTGACGACATGCGCGTCAGAAAAAACACTTCTCAGGCTGCAAGCGTGCGAGCGCAGTGAGTGCGCCGCAGCAGCCTGCAACCCCTTTCAAAATTGAGCCTCCGGCTCAATTTTGACTTACTCAAAGTCGGGGATATACTCCTTGACGATATCCAGCAGCTCGCCGGAGCGGATCATCTTCTCCACCGCGCGGATGTCGGGCCAGATCTCGCGGTCCACTTCGTAGAACGCGACCTGCTCGCGCACATGCTTGTAGATGGCCTCGTGCAGCGGGGTGATGCCCTGGCCGTGGGTGTTCAGGCGGCGGCGGATGTCGATGGCCTGGCAGGCGGTCAGCAGCTCGTCGGCAAGGACATCCTGCGTGTTCTGCAGGATCATCTTGGCCTTGCGGGCGGCGGTGGTGCCCATGGAGACGATATCCTCCTGGTTGGCGGAGGAGGGGATGGAGTCAACAGACGCGGGGTGCGCGTAGACCTTGTTCTCGCTGACCATGGAGGCGGCGGCGTACTGGACGATCATGAAGCCGGAGTTGACGCCGGCCTGGGTGGTGAGGAACGCGGTCAGGCCGTTGCTGAGCGC
>DHMW01000030.1 GCA_002405995.1 Oscillospiraceae bacterium UBA4632 | reverse complement strand
GCTCTTCATAAATTCCCATTTGTCAGTTCCTCCTATGTTCATTTTTCTTTTGTTTCGGACATTATGGCCGTTTTCGCCGATAAAAAAACGCCCTCTGTCCTTTCTCGGACAGAGGGCGAACATATCTTCGCGGTACCACCTCTGGTTCGCCGTTTTCTCACAAAAACGGCCTCACGGAGTGCTGACACACTCCCGCGCGATAACGGGCGCTCCCGGGGCGCGCCTACTGGAAAACTTTCGTTCGGGCGCCGGCTCCGCGGTGTATTTCGGCACGTTTCCTCTCCTTCTTGCACCGGCCGAAGGCTCTCTATCCAGGAAATCGCTGCTTACTTCTCCGCTTCATCGCCGTAAACGCAGTCATTGTAGCGAATGTTTTTGATCTTGTCAAGCCTTTTCCCGCAGAGTGCCCGGAATTGTCCGGAATCGCGCGCAGGAGATGTAAAAACGGCCGGCAGGCGCAGCGCGGCCCTTGCCGCGCACAGGCGGAAAGCGCGCAGAGGCGGTGTTGACAAAAGGGGAAACAGCTGTTATAATGTGAAAAAATTAAGGAATAGCATTCTGGTTTTTGTGCAGATCTTCTGTTCGGAGGCAGCTCTTTTGGATAAGATGCATTCTGTTTTTGTCATTGGCGAGTCGCGGACCAATGCCGACAATGCCATCACAAAGATGTATGGCACCTTCTACATGGCGTTCGAGGTCGATGACACGACCTTTGAAATCCTGGACTTCAGCTGCACGCACACGATCGCCACAACGCAGGACTATCTGCGCAGGCTCTTTCTCGGCCAGACGTTCCCCGAGGTGGACGGATGGCTGGAGGATGCGCTGAACCGCCGCTATGGCGGCTCGTCGCGCCGGGCTGTGCTGGTTGCCTACCGTGACGCGCTCAAGCGCTGGCGGCTGATGACCGGAAACTGAGAGAGGAAAACTGAATCGCTGCTTCACGACTGCCTGCCACAGCCCACCGCTATGGCGTCGCAGCTGAAACCCAGCAGAATTGGGCACCCGTCATCCCGGTGTCTGGTTTTGTTGGGCTTTTTTCTTTTCGGCGGCGGACCTGCAAATGGGTCACAACACTCCGTGAGTGTGACAATATTTTAGAAAAGGGAGAAGAAAAATGATTACCAACGGCTTTACCTATGTGGCGGTGCTGCTCTTTATGGCAGCCGTTCTCGTCACGCTGGAGAAGAGCGCCAAGGGCGGCTTGCAGAAGTTCTTCAAGTATGTCCCCGCGGTCGTTCTCTGCTACCTCATCGCCATGCTGATGTGCACGCTCAAGGTCTGGGATATGGCGGAGACCAAGGCGGCCTACAGCGCCCTGAAGAATAACCTCACCTACGCGATGATCTTTGCGATGCTGCTGCGCTGCGATATCCGCAAGGTCCTCAAGCTCGGTCCCAAGATGCTCATTGGCTTCTTCTGTGCCACCTTCACCATCATGATCGGCTTCGTCTGCGCATTTGCGATGATGAAGGGCGTCATCGGCTCCAACGCCTGGATGGGACTCGGCGCGCTCTGCGGCAGCTGGATCGGCGGCAGCGGCAACATGGTCGCCGTTCAGGCGGCGCTCGATATCAGCGAGGCCGACATGGGCTACGCGCTGGTCATCGACTCGATCGATTATTCCCTCTGGGTCATGTTCCTGCTCTGGGCCATTCAGCTCGCCCCCAAGTTCAACAAGTGGACCAAGGCTGACACCAGCAAGCTCGACGAGGTCTCCTCCCGCCTGGAGGAAGAGGCGAAGCTCAACACCAAGCCCATCACCTTCCAGAGCCTGATCCTTCTGCTCGGCTCGGCATTCCTTGTCAGCGCCATCGCCACCAACGTCGGCAACAAGCTCTATGCGCTGACCAACTTCTCCGATAAGGCGACCTGGACCGTTCTGTTCGTCACCGTCGTCGCCCTGATCGCAGCTGTCACCCCGCTCGGCAAGGTCGCCGGCTCCAGCGAGGTCTCCAACCTCCTGCTCTATTCCGTCATCGGCCTGCTCGCCTCCCGCGCAAGCCTGCTCGAGCTTGGCGAGGCGCCCGCCTGGATCGCCACGGGCTTCATCGTCCTCGGCATCCACGCCGTGCTCATGCTCATCCTCTGCAAGGTCCTCAAGCTTGACCTCTTTACCGCAGGTGTCGCCTCCCTTGCCAACATCGGCGGAACCGCCTCTGCGCCGGTCCTGGCCGGCTCCTACTCCGGCTCTCTCGTCCCCGTCGGCATCCTGATGGCTCTCATGGGCTATGTGGTCGGCACGCCGTTGGCGGTCGTCTGCGCGCACATCATGGAATCCATCGCCTGAGAGCCATAACACTGCGGCGTCTGTGCGCTGCGGGATAACCGTTTCGACTGTGCAGGTGAACGCCGTTTCACCTGCACAGTTTCCTAAGAACGCATCTTAAGGAGCAACACATGCCTGTTTTATCCGATCTTGAGCCGCGGGAGGTATTCACCTGGTTTGAGCGCCTGTGCGCCATCCCCCACGGCTCGCACCATACAAAAGCGATCAGCGATTATCTCGTCTCGTTTGCGCGCGAGCGGGGTCTTGCCTGCCGGCAGGACGCCGCCAACAATGTTGTCATCCGCAAGGCTGCCGCCGCCGGATATGAAAACGCGCCGGTCGTGATGCTTCAGGGGCACATGGACATGGTCTGCGAGCAGGATGCGGACTGCCCGAAGGATATGGAGCGCGAGGGGCTGGAGCTTTTCATCGACGGCGACACGGTCGGCGCGCGGGGCACGACGCTCGGCGGCGACGACGGCATCGCCGTTGCGATGGCACTTGCCGTTCTGGACTCCGACTCCATTGCCCACGGACCGCTGGAATGCGTCTTTACAGCGGACGAGGAGGTCGGCATGATCGGTGCACGCGCGCTGGACGTGAGCGATCTGAAGGCAAAGTACCTCATCAATATCGACTCCGAGGAGGAAAAGGTCCTCATGGTCAGCTGCGCGGGCGCCTGCCGCATGGCGTGCACGCTGCCCGTCGCGCGCGCGCCCTTCGACGGGGAAACGCTCCGCGTCAGGGTCAGCGGCCTTGCCGGCGGCCATTCCGGCGAGGAGATCCATAAAGGCCGCGCCAACGCCAATATCCTGCTCGGCCGCGCGCTCGATGCAATGAGCCGCTCGGGTGAGCTGCGTCTGATCCGCGCCTCGGGCGGCGCAAAGGACAATGCCATCCCTCGCGAAGCCGAGGCCGTTGTCCGCGCGGCGGACGCCGCGGCGCTGCGCGCCGCCGCGGAAACGCTCACAAGCGAGCTGCGCGCGGAATACCATACTGCCGACGGGCAGATCACCGTAACGGCCGAGCCTGCCGCCGACGCGCTGATGCCGATGGACAAGGCAAGCACGGAGCGCGCCGTCACGCTGCTGCACTGCGCGCCCAACGGCGTGGTGGAGATGAGCATGGACGTGCCGGGTCTTGTGCAGACCTCGCTCAACCTCGGCAGGCTCACGTCCGACGAGGCGAGCCTCTGCGCCAACTTCATGGTGCGCTCGAGCGTCAATTCCCAGAAGGCCGCCGTTGTCTCGCGCCTTGCGCGGCTGACGGCAGCGCTGGGCGGGCAGGCGGAGCAGTCCTCCGACTACAGCGCCTGGCAGTACCGCGCCGAATCGCCCCTGCGCGAGCGTATCGCAGAGGTCTTTTATGAGCAGTACGGCGAGATGCCTCGCATCGCCGCGCTTCACGGCGGGCTGGAATGCGGCATTCTCTCCGGCAAGCTGCCGGAGCTGGACTGCATCTCCCTCGGTCCCGACCTGACTGATATCCACACCCCGCGCGAGCGCCTGCACATTGCCTCCACCGAGCGGACGTGGCGGCTGCTGCTGGGAACGCTGAAGCGGCTGGATGCGTGAGCCTTCCCATGACAGAAAACGAAAAAGGAGTATGAATCCATGAACAGTTACGGTTTGATCGATCTGCACTGCGACACCCTTGCGGATTGGAAATATGCCAACACCGGCAATCCCGACACGCTGGACGATCCCGGCCGCGTGCTTCAGCTGAGCAATCTGCCGAAGGACGTGCACTGGGCGCAGTTTTACGCCGTGTTCGTTCCCGACGAGGAGCGCGGCGACGCCGCCATCGCCTACTTTGAGAAAAACCGTGCGAATTTCTACCGTCAGATGGAGAAGTTTGCCGACCGCGTCGCCCCCTGCCGCAACGCCGGCGACATGGAAAAGGCCTGGGCCGAGGGCAAGACCGCTGCGTTCCTGACGATCGAGAACGGCAGCGCCCTTGCCGGCGACATCTCCCGCGTCCACACGCTCGCCGAGCAGGGCGTACGCGCCATCACGCTCACCTGGAACGGTGAGAACGAGCTTGGCTCCGGCCATACCACCGACCACGGTCTGAGCGACTTCGGCCGCGCCGCCGTGCGTGAAATGGAGAAGGAGAATATCCTTGTTGACGTCTCCCACCTCAACGACCCCGGCTTTGCCGACCTGCTCGAGGTGGCGGAAAAGCCCTTTGTCGCCACGCACTCCAATGCCCGCGCCCTGTGCAGCCACAAGCGCAACCTGACGGACGGCATGATCCGCGAGATGGTGCGCCGCGACTGCCTGATCGGTCTGAACTACTTCGTCAAATTTCTGCGTGACGACGGCGACGTCAAAAGCCTTGACGATATCTACCGCCACGCTATGCACTTTTTCGAGCTCGGCGGGCACAGGAATCTTGCCCTCGGCTCTGACTTTGACGGTTCGGTCCTGCCCGGCTGCCTGAATACGCCCGCCAAGGCGGCTGCACTCTACGAGTACCTGCTCTCCCGCGGCGTATCCGAGGAGGACGCGGACGGCGTGATGTATAAAAACGCGCAGGCGTTTTTCCGCAAAAACCTCAAATAGTCCCCTCTGCCGAAAAAGCAGGGCGCAGGATCTTGCCGATCCGCGCCCTGCTTTCATC
>DHMW01000053.1:23729-25830 GCA_002405995.1 Oscillospiraceae bacterium UBA4632 | reverse complement strand
GCCACGCCGTGGGCGCGGTAGCCGCGCTTGTAAAGCCCCTCGCCCGAGGTGTCGAGCCCGACGGTGACCTCGTCCTTCATGATGGAAAAGCGCACCTGGCAGCGCCGCCCCGTCTCGGGCAGCTGCGCGATGCCGTAGGCCGCGCCGAGGCGCTCGACGACCGCCTTCTTGACGATCGACTGGCACGCAGGCACGGAGTGGAGCGTCGAATTGATGGAATAGCCCACGACGGGAAACTCACCCTCGCGCGGGATCCAATCCTCCCAGTGCACCGCGCGCACGCCCTGGAAGAGCGCTTCAAAATCCGCTGCACGGAACCGGTGCAAAACCAGAATGACGCGCGCGCCGCAGCGCAGGTTGATGTTGAGGCGCGCAATGTCACGCGCCTCGCCGCGGCAGAGGACGCGGCCGTTCTCGACGCGCACGTCAGAAAGTCCCAGCTTTTTGACCTCATCGCCCACGAGGCTCTCCAGTCCCAGCAGGCAGGGGATGACAAATTCCAGCATAATAACGCTCCCGAAAAAAATGATTTGCCCTTAGTATAGCGGATGGGAACAAAAAAGGCAATCGCCGCGTCAAAATAAGCATGGTAAAGCGGGGCGGCCTGTGGTACAATGGAAAAAACGCCGCGTAAAACGCCATGTAACATCAAACTTGCGCGATTTTTCCCCGAAAAAAAGCCGATGCAACGTTTATCTTGCTGGAATCGCGCGCGCTTTTCTGGTATTCTGACCGCAGACAGGGAAACGGAGGGAACGCAATGGCTTTTGGCGATCGGCTTCAGGAGGTCCGCAGACGCAGCGGACTGACACAGGAGGAATTTGCCGAGCAGCTGCAGGTCTCGCGCCAGTCGGTCTCACGGTGGGAGTCGGGCCGCGGCTACCCCGAAATGGAAAAGATCATCTACATCTGCAACCGCTACGGCGCAACGATGGACGAGCTGTTTGAAGAGGAGGTCCCCACGCCGGGCGAGCCGCCGCAGGAAACGCCGAAGCTCTCCATGCGCACGCTCGGCAGCGAGCTTGCGGGCCTGTACGCCAATCTGTCGCCCTATAACAAGAGCATCGGCATCATGCTGGCGGCGGTCATCGTGATGCTGGGACCGGCATACGTCTACTGTATGCAAAGCCTGAAAGGAGGAGCGGATGAAATGATGACTATCATCTGGATCGCGGCGATCATCGTCTTTGGCATCGCCGAGGCGGCGACGGCGGGGCTGGTGTCGATCTGGTTCGTGGCCGGCGCGGTCGCCGCGCTGATCGTCACAGAGCTGGGCGCGGTGCTGTGGCTGCAATTTGCGGTGTTTCTGGCGGTGTCTATCCTTGCGCTGACCGCCACGCGGCCGCTGGCAAGGAAAATGCTGGATAAGACCATCGTGCCCACGAACGCCGACCGCGTGCTGCACCACGAGGCAAAGGTGACGGAGACCGTGGACAACGAAAACGCCACCGGCGCCGTGTACATCGACGGCAAGACCTGGACCGCCCGCAGTGAAAACGGCGCCGTCATCGAAAAGGGCAAAATGGCGCGGGTCATTAAAATGGAGGGCGTAAAGCTTTACGTTCGCGAAGCAAAGGAAAGCAAATAACTCAAAATACAACGATCAAAAAACAGGAGGAAAGAGAAGTATGGAATGGTTAGGTTATATTGGCATCGGCGTGCTGATCCTGCTGGTGCTGCTGGTGCTCGTGTCGAACATCCAGATCGTGCAGCAGTCGCGGGCGTATGTGGTCGAGCGTCTCGGCGCGTACAGCGCCACGTGGGGCGTTGGCCTGCACCTCAAGATCCCGTTCATCGAGCGCGTGGTGAAGAAGGTCAGCCTCAAGGAGCAGGTCGCCGACTTCGACCCCCAGCCCGTGATCACGAAAGATAACGTCACGATGCAGATCGACACGGTCATCTACTTCCAGATCACCGACCCCAAGCTCTACACCTACGGCGTGGAGCATCCGATGAACGCCATCGAGAACCTGACGGCCACGACCCTGCGCAACATCATCGGCGACATGGAGCTTGACCAGTCGCTCACGAGCCGCGACGTCATCAACGCCAAGATGCGCTCCATCCTTGATGAGGCGACCGACCCCTGGGGCATCAAGGT
>DHMW01000053.1:0-23661 GCA_002405995.1 Oscillospiraceae bacterium UBA4632 | reverse complement strand
AAGAACATCCTGCCGCCGCGCGAGATCCAGAACGCGATGGAAAAGCAGATGAAGGCCGAGCGCGAGCGCCGCGAGTCCATCCTGCAGGCCGAGGGACAGAAGCAGAGTCAGATCCTCGTGGCCGAGGGCGAAAAGCAGTCCACCATCCTGCGCGCGGACGCGGAAAAGCAGGCGGCGATCCTCAAGGCGGAGGCCGAGCGTCAGGCCGCCATCCTCAAGGCCGAGGGCGAGGCCCAGGCCATCCTGAACGTGCAGAAGGCGCTGGCTGACTCCATCAAGATGCTCAACGAGGCGAACCCGAACGACCAGGTCGTCAAGATCAAGGCGCTCGAATCCTTTGAGAAGGCCGCCGACGGCCAGGCGACGAAGATCATCGTACCCAGCGAGATCCAGAGCCTTGCCGGTCTTGCCGCCAGCTTCAAGGGTCTGCTTGAGGACGAGAAGAAGTAACAGAGAATCCGGAGAAACGGCCGCAGGGGGCCTGCTGCCCGCACAGGGCGGCAGGCCCCTTTGCCTTTCTCCCCGGCGCAGAAAAAAAAGCCTTGCAGCACTAAAGCTGCAAGGCTTTTTTCGTTGGTACGCGGTATCGTATCAGCCGTAGGTGCACTGCGGCATGAAGAGGTCTGCATTGAGTCGATCCAGCCGGTCATCAGACTTCGAAAGCTTTTCAAACGCACCGCTCGCGTAGTCAGAAACGTCTGCCCGAAGGAGCTGATACTTCTGCAAGAGGATACGCGCCTCGAGCGAGAGCAGCGAATCGTTGAGCAGTATCGGCGCCCCGAGCTGCTTTTCAAGATTGGTGACCATGGTAAGCCCCCAGAGCAGCTTTTGATGCATACAGGCACAGGCCCGCTCCAGCGAGCCGGTCGCGTCGATCAGCTCAAGCAGCTGAGCCACCATGGAATTGAACACGAAATTTCCGATATTCAGCTGCAGGTCAAGGTCGAGCTGCAGCTGCCGCCTGCCGCTCTGCCCCTGCTGATAGCCGAGCATCTGGTTGTAATCCTCGCGCGTGTTGCCGTTGAGCAGCACGCCCCGATCCTCCACCGTGACATAGCAGGGCTTGACCCCCGCAGCCTCGATCGCCCCGCGGAGTCCCTGCTCGCCGCTGTAAGCCGCAAGAAAGGGCAGCAGCCTGCTGCTGACGACGACAGGATGCCCGGAATGCCCACGATAACTTGGGCAGACAAAATCGCCGTCCGCGGCAAGCAGCGCCTGAACGGTCTGATCCGTTACAAGCGGAACATCGGTCGGGCAGATCATCACCCGCCCGGTCTCCCCGCCCAGCACAGAAAGCCCCAGCCGGATCGAATCAAACATTTCGGTCTCATAATAGCGCGTATTATGGACAAAAACAACGTTTTCCCCTTCCAGATGCTGTTCGATCTCCACCGCGTGATAGCCGGTGACGACAACGATGGGCGACGCGCCCGCCCGCTGCATCGTATGCACGATCTGGCGTATCATGCTCTGTCCGTTCACATAAAGCAGCGCTTTGACCCGCTTGATCCGCGAGGATATTCCCGCGGCAAGCACGATTCCGGCAAGGTGTTCCATATCTGTGCTCCTTTCTGTCATGATGGGCGGTAACCGGAAAAGAGCGCACCGAGGTACTCAATTCCTTCCTTTGTCTGCTGCTCGCCGGTACAGGCGAAATTCAGCCGGATGCAGCGCGCTGTGCGCATGTTCTCCGGATAAAATGCGCTGCCGGGAATATACGCCACGCCGTGCTCCCGGATCGCCCGGGTGAACAGCGCATCGACCGGTATCTCCTCCGGCAGGCAAAGCCACAGGAACAATCCCCCCTGCGGCTTGACATACGCCGTCTTTTCGGGAAAGCAGCGCCGGATGTGTGCAAGCATTCCGTCCCGCTTTTTCCGGTTTTCCGCGCAGAGCCGGTCAATGTGTCCGCGCAGCGCGCCGCTGCGCACATATTCCGCACACAGCGCCTGATTGAGACTGGGCGTGTGCATATCGCAGCCCTGCTTCACGGCGGTCATCGCCGCAATGATCCGCTGCGGCGCGCACACCGCGCCGACGCGCAGCCCCGGGCTGATGATCTTGGAGTAGCTGCTCAGCGAGATCACCCGCCCGTCCTCGTCCATGCTCCTGAGCATGGGGAGCGGCTGCCCCTCATAGCGCAGGTCGTAATAGGGGTCATCCTCCAGAATGCAGACATCATAGCGCTGCGCCAGCGCGTAGATCTCCTGCCTGCGCCGCAGGGAGGTCACTGCGCCCGAGGGGTTCTGGAAGGTCGGGATCACATAGAGCATTTTCGGGTGATAGCGCTCCATCTTCTCCCGCAGGTCCTCCGGCACCATTCCGTTTTCATCCGTCTGCACGCCGATGCATCTCACATTGAGCCGCTGCAGCAGCATAAAGATCACCAAAAAGGTCGGCGCCTCAACAAGGACCGTATCTCCCTCGTTGAGGACCGTCTGGCAGGCAAGGTCGATCCCCTGCGTGCCGCCGTTCACGACCAGCAGCTCCTCCCGCGCAGCCTTCAGCGAGCGGTACTCCGCAAGGTATTGTAGGTGTGCATCCAGCATTTCCGCCAATCCCTGTGCGGCGCCGTATTGCAGCAGCCGCGCTCCGTCGTCGGAAAGGAGCCTTGCCGAAAGCTCCGAAAGCGTCTGTGACGGCAGCAGCGCGGAATCCAGACTGCCCCCGCCGAAGTTGATCAGCCCCGGCGTGCTCATGCTCTCCATCAGCTGGCTGAACATTGCCGCGTCAATACGCTGATAGTTTTTCGATAGTTCCATTCCTCCGCTCCGATGCCAAAGGGCACTCTCTGAAAATTCGGCAGAAGGGAGAAATCATCCCCCCTCCGCCATATGTATGAAAAAAGTCATTGCCGAAGGGCGTCCTCCGCCTGCGGCGGCAGCCTGCGCCCGCGGTTGATCAGCGCGCCGGCGAGCAGCATCGCGCCGCTGACCCAAAAAACCGCCCGGTAGCCTGCCGCACCGGCAAGCGCGCCGAAGCCCACCGGTCCGATCGCCTGCCCTGTAAAGTTGACCATTACGCGCACGGCAAGCGCCTTTGCGCGCCTGGCAAGCTCCACCGTCGCCGTCACGGCAAACAGACACAGCGGGTTCAAAATGCCGAGCGACACGCCCGTCCATGCGGCAATAGCGATGCACAGAAGATAGCTCTCTGCAAACCCGAAGCAGAGTATCCCCACGCCGCTGATCGCCATAAAGACTCCCAGCAGGATAAAAAGGGGCGCTTTTCTCGTCAGGCTGTGCATGAACGGGCGGATCACCAGCTGTCCAATACCGCTGACGCTCAAAACGATCCCGATCTGCGCAGAGGAAAGTCCGATCTCTTTTCCGTACAGTGGGAAATAGGTATTCACGATCTCCAGTGCATACATGGTCAGTCCGCCGCAGATCAGGATCGCCGGCATATTTTCGGTGGTCAGCACCTCACGGATGGTACCGGATGCCTCCCTTTGTACCGTCAGGTCCGGAGCGCGGAGCATCCATACGACCGCAAGATTGATCAGCGCGATCACGAAGCTGCCCGCAAAGCAGAGATTTGTGCCCAGCAGCTCGTTGAGCTGCCCGCCGACAAAGGAGCCGGCTGACACGCCCAGTGAATTGCACAGCGTATAGTATCCGATGACACTGCTCGCCGGCGCGCCGAGATCGCCGCGCGTGGACTGGAATTGCAGCGTGGTCAGCTCCAGCGTATATGCCATACCGAGCAGCAGCATCGCCGCCGCTATCAGGGCAAGTGCCCTTGCCGCGGCAAGCATCCCGCACGCCGGAAGGTAAAGCACACCCGCCAGCACCGTCAGCCTCCGGCAGCCGAAGCGGTTGACCCATGATGCGATCGGCAGCGCCATCACAACCGGCAGAACACTGGAGAGCATGATCAGCAGACCGATCTGCATGCTGCTCGCTCCCAGTTCATCCGCCAGCAGCGAAACGTAAGGGCGCACAGAATAGATCAGGAGCTGATGCAGGAAGGTGCTGCAAAGCAGGACCCGGTATGGCTTCATTTTTGCTCAGCCGCAAACGCCTCGTCGCGCCTCCGGGCAAGTTCATCCATATGCGCGTAGAAGTCGCAGCCGAGATCCCAGCGCTCGCTCTTCGCCGGCTTGCCTGCGGCAAGCGCATCCATTCCTGCCTTGACCTTCTCAGCCGTTGCGGGCAGGGTGTAAATGCGCACGCCCACAGCGTTGTGGATCGCATTGAGCACCGCCACATGGCCGCTGCTCTGGAAAGATTCCGAGCAGCCCGTGGACTTCTGCGGTCCCTCGGGACGGTCGGTCACATGGAAGATGATCTCCATGTCGTCCGGAATATCGCTGCACAGGGGGATGCCGGCGCCGAACATGGTGGAATGCTTCTTTTCGTCGCTGTACTGCTCCTTGAGCGCAAAGCCGATAGAGTGAGACAGCCCGCCGAACGCCTGACCCTCGACTGCCAGGCGGCTGCCGACCACGCCGATATCCGAGACCTCGCGCGTGCGCAGCACGGTCGTCTTGCCGGTGGCGGTATCGACCTCCACCTCAGCGAGGTACAGCACATAGTTCTGCGCCGCAGAGCCGTATCCGTGCCCGTCGTAGCGATTGATGTCGAGATATTTGGCCGGCGTTTTGAAATGCCCCTCATACTTGGTCGGGATCCCCTCGGCGACCATTTCCGCATAGGTGCGGAAGGTTCCGTCCGCCTTGCGCATGGCATTCATCAGCTGATTTGCCGCGTCGATCGTCGCCATGCCGGCAACGTGGTGCGAGCGGCTGGCAGAGGCGGAGCCGGTATTCGGGCATGTGCCGGTGTCGTTCTGCACAAGGTGGATCTGCTCCGGCTCGAGTCCGAGCGGGCGCAGGCACTGATGGGTATGCACCAGCGTGCCGATATCGGAGCCCTGCCCCATCTCCTCCCAGGTGTTGTAGTGGGTCACGGAGCCATCCGGATTGAGCTCCAGCGCCACCGCAGCCGTGTCGCCCGACTTGCTGACGTGATAGCCGCCCCAAGAAATGCCGACGCCGCGCTTTTTCCCCGGCGTGCTGTTCGCCTTCGCGTCTGCGAGAAACTCCTCGTAGTACGGGCGCATCATATCCATGATCTCCGCCATCGGGTACTCGCGGTAGGGGACGCTGTTCGTATTGAGGTCGCCCTCGCGCGCCACATTGCGGTAGCGGAACTCGAACGGATCCATGCCGACCTTTTCCGCCATCATATCAATGAGAGATTCGCTGGCGGTGTAGGTCTGCGGGGAGCCAAAGGCCCGGTATGGGATGCCGAAGGCGCGGTTGCTGAAGCACGCCTGCGTCACACCCATGATATTGGGGATATTGTACGGGTAGCCGAAAAAGCGGACCGTTTTTGAGATCTTGTTGCCGACGGTGTCGCTGTAGGCGCCGTTGTCAAGCCCCATGTGGAACTCCATGGCAATGAGCTTTCCGTCCTTGTCGCAGGCAAGGCGCGCATTGGTATGCGTCTCTGCGCGCTTTCCGGTAAAGACCTGGTGCTCCTGGTAGCTGAGCGTCAGCTCAACGGGGCGCTGCAGCCCCATTGCGCAGACGGCGGCAATCGCGCTGGAGTTGGCGCACATGGAATAGCCGAAGCTGCCGCCGACCGCATTCTGCATCATCCGGATCTTCTCCTTGGGCAGACCGATCGCATTGGCGATCGCGGCAATATTTCCGTAAAGGTTCTGGCTCTTGTTCTGGATGCACACGCCGTCTCCCTCGGGGTAGGCCTGCACCGTCTCCGGCTCGATCGGCAGATGGGACTGGCGCGTCGTGGAAAAGCTTCCCTCAACGACATAGGGAGCCGTTTCGAAGATCCCTCTGGTATCCTCGCCCTTGAACAGCGGCTGCTCGGCATACACGTTGGGCGTACCCTCGTGGATCTGCACCGCATCCGGCTGCGCCGCCTGCATGAAGTCCAGATAGGCGGGCAGCTCCTCGTATTCCACCTTGACAAGCGCTGCCGCCGCACGCGCCAGCTCGCGGGTCTCTGCCGCGACGACGGCGACAACGTCGCCGTAATGATGGACCTTTTTGTCGCAGATGACGACATGGTCCTGCCCGTCGCCGAGGTGGTACGGCGAGCCCTTGGGCGCGTTCATCCGGTTCGTGCCCTTGACGTCCTTTGCCGTGAACACATGCAGCACGCCCTCTGCCGCGTCCGCAGCAGAGGTGTCGATGCTCTTGATGTTCGCGTGGTAAACACGCGCGAGCACCAGCGCCAGGTGCGCCGTGCCGGACGGCATCTTGGAGGCGACATCGTCGCCGTATTCTGCCTGGCCGAGCACGCGGGCAAGCGAGCCGGGGCGGGGATAGGAGGTGTTGTAGATCTCTTCGCCCGGCTTATGGGAGAAAGTGATATCCTCCATGGTCTTTTCGCCGCGCATAACCGCAGCCGCCGCCATCACCGCATCCACGATGGGCTTATAGCCCGTGCAGCGGCACACGTTGCGGTTTTTGGTAAACCAGTCCCTGACCTCCTGGCGGGTCGGGTCGGGATTCTCGTTGAGCAGACCCAGCGCAGAGATGATGAATCCCGGCGTGCAGAAGCCGCACTGCACCGCGCCGTAGGTGATAAACGCCTGCTGCAGCGGATGCAGATGCTCCGGCGTGCCGACGCCCTCGATCGTGACCACCTCTGCGCCATCCTCGATCATGCGCATTTTCTTGATGCACGAGCGGACCACCTTGCCATCGAGCAGAACGGCGCATGCGCCGCACTGGCCGGAATTGCAGCCGATCTTGGTCCCGGTAAGTCCCATGCGGCGCAGCACATCGGCAAGGCTGTCCTTTTCGGGATCGCAGATCACTTGGCGCAGAACACCGTTGATGACCAGTCCAATTCTCTTAGTAGACATAACTTCCTCCTTGGAATAATAACAGCGTTAGCGGCAGCAGTCCTCCAGAATCTCGATAAAGTTCTCACGCGTCGTCTTGCGGGGATTCTTGAGATGGTAGTGAGCCTTATAGGCAGCCATCGCGTCGTCGGCAATCTCTTCAAAATCCTTTCTGGTGGGATTCATATCCTTCAGGCTGACGTGAATGCCCACATCGGAGATCAGCGAACGGAGCGCTCCGACCACGACCTCGCCGACCTCGCGGTCGGGAACGCGGCTGACATCCTCGCCCATGGCGGCAGCGATCTGGCGGTACTTCTCCATCTGAGCGGGGAAGTTGAAGCGCGCAACGCTCGGCATGACGAGCGCAATGGAGGTGCCGTGGTTGACGTGGAACTTTGGACCGACAAAGCGGCCGATATTGTGCATATGTCCGCAGCCCGTCGAGGTAAACGCCATGCCGCCCATCGTGCTGCCGATCAGCAGGTCCTGCGCAGCAAAAACGTTTTCGCTGTTGCCATAAACTGCGCGCAGATTCCTGCTGATCAGGCGGATGCCCTGAAGCGAGGTCGCCTCCGTCATGGGATTCGCCTTGAGGGAGATAAAGGATTCAAAGCTGTGGCTCAGCGCGTCAATGCCGCACACGCCAATGACCTTGGCCGGGCAGCTGGCAAGGCAGCTGCCGTCCAGGAAGGTGATCTTCGCGCTGCCGTAGGCAGCGTGGCCGACGGTGAACTTCACATTGGTCTCCTCATCGTGGATCACCGCCATGCTGGTCACCTCGGCACTGGTGCCCGCCGTTGTCGGGACCGTAAAGAACGGAACGCCGGGAAGCGGATATTTATCATATCCGGCCCAGTCTGTCCCCTTGCCGCCGTTGGTCGCCAGCACGGTCGCAAGCTTCGTCACGTCGATCGCACTGCCGCCGCCGATGGCGACGACCAACTCGGCGCCGGTGCGCTTGATGATCTCGCAGACCTCATTGACGTTGCGCAGGGGCGCCTCCGCCTCGACCTTGTCGAAGATCTCGTAAGGAATGCCGGCAGAAGCAATATATTCCACACATTTTGCGTAGAACGCCGTGGAGCTCACGCCCGGATCAGTCACGATCACGATCGCCTTGGGATCGCGCAGCCGGATCTGGGTCGGAAGCTCCGCGACGCAGTTGACTCCCATGATGACCTTGGTAAAGGATTCCCAAACGGATGCTTTTTGCTGGTAAAACATAATCATATTCTCCCGAAAAATCACTTGCGTATCGCAGGGATACTGAAAAAATGGCGGCGCGGCGCGCGGCAGCACAGCGCGCCGCGCCGGAGGCTAGGGAAGGGAAAGCTTAATGATCGGTGCTGCGCGGCCAGCCGTCTTATTTGAACAGATACGGCAGGAAGGTAACAGCATCCGGCGTCAGGCAGACGATGGCAAGCGCGATCAGCAGCACAGCGAGGAAGGGGAGGATGCGCTTGCACATCTGCGTGATGTTAACGTCGCAGATACGTGCGGCAATGTAGAGTGTTGCAGCCATAGGCGGCGTGCACATACCGATAGCGAGGTTCGCGACCGTCATCGCGCCGAAGAACACGGGATCGATGCCGTACTGAAGGGCGATGGGGTGCAGGATGGGCGCCAGCAGAATGATCGCCGAGGAGCCGTTCTCGATCATACCGGCGAGCAGATAGATCAGGTTGCACGCCAGAATGAACTGCCAGGCCTCAGACATGTGGGAGATCATCCACACCGCGATCGCCTCATTGATCTTCTCGCGCGTAAGCACGTAGGAGAAGCAGGAGATGCAGCCGATAATCAGCAGGATAGAGGCCGCCATTACGGCGCTCTTCGCCAGCAGACGGGGCAGATCCTTCCACTTGATGCGCTTATAATAGAACATACCGACAAGCAGCGCATAGAGGCAGGCGATGGCACCGGCTTCGGTCGGCGTGAACTTTCCGGAGTAAATACCGCCGAGGATGATGATCGGGCAGAGCAGCGCGGGGATCGCGCCGATAAAGGAGCGCCCGACCGCCTTGAGATTGAATTTGTAGATCTTGCCGTACTTGTTGTGGGCGCAGACCCAGACCTGATAGATCATCAGAGCGAGGCCGAACACAATGCCGGGATACACGCCGGCAAGCAGCAGATCGCCGACGGAGACGCCGACCGTAACGCCGTAAACAACAGCGGTGATGCTCGGCGGGATGAGCGAGCCGAGAGGGCCGGCCGCAGCAATGCAGCAGGCGGAGAAATCGGACGGATAGCCATCCTCTTTCAGGGACGGGGCAACGACAGAGCCGATGGCGGAGGCGGTCGCCGGGCCGGAGCCGGACACCGCGCCGAACAGCATGCAGGCAAGCGTCGTGACAATCGACATCGAACCGCGGATCCAGCCGACGAGGGACTTTGCGAAATTGACCAGCGCGTCGGAGATCTTGCCCTCAAACATCAGGTCACCCGCAAGAACGAACATGGGGATCGCCATCAGCTCAAAGGAGTTCATGCCGCTGAAGGTCTTTTGCGCCAGCATCAGCAGCTGACCCGTCTGGCCGGTAAAGAGGAAATAGCCGAGCGACGTAAAGCCGATGGAGATCGCGATCGGCACGCCCATAACAAGCGTAATGACAAGGATCAGCAGAATAAAGGTACCGACACTCATGCGTTTCCACCCCCCTCGAGCAGTTTGTTTTCCGGCTTGTGCAGCCAGTTCGTCTTGATATCCTCGATCAGATGCTCAAGCTCAAAAATGATCATCAGAGCAAAGTTCAGCGGCAGCGCCACATAAACATAAACGACCTTCATGGAAGGCACTGACAGCATATACTGATTGGAGCACTTTCCGCACCACTTGATGCCCTGCCAGGTCACGACCGCGCAAAATACGATGATGATGACATGGATCAGCGTGTTGAATATCTTGACAAACAGCTTGTCTGCAAACATCTCCTGCAGGATGGAGACCGCGATATGACCCTTGGTATGGATGCCGTAGGCAGAAGCGAAAAGGCTCATCCAAACAAAGATATAGCGGCAGAACTCTTCCGTCCAGATGACGGTAAGGTGGAAGAAGAGACGGTTAAAAATCTGAAACAAAACCAGAGACGTCATTGCGGCAAGCGTTGCCATTGACATAAACTTGCTGAATTGTGCAAGTGCGCCCGTGATCTTTTTGAGCATACAGCGCTGCTCCTTTCTTTGTTTTCGTTTATGGCTGCAGCCCCGCCATGGCAAGAGGGCGGGACCGCAGCCACAAGGTTCTGCGCAGTTCTCGCGCGGTACTTATTTAGGACTTATAGGTCTGGGCTTCCTCGAACAGGGGCATGAGCGCCTCGAAGTTGGGATTCTCGTAAACCTTGGTGCAGGCATCATTCCACTGCTGAAGCTCCTCGTCGCTCAGCGTGATGACCTGCAGGCCGTTTTCAACGCACTTCTCCATGCTGGTCTCCATGCTGGCCAGCAGCTGCTCGCGCTCATAGTCGCAGGCCTCGCGGGACGCCTTGACGACCGCCGCCTGCTGGTTGGCGGAGAGCTTGTTCCAGGTGTCGTTGCTCATGATGAACGGGTTGGTGTTGAAGCACATGTTGATCTCGGTGTAGTACTTCGCGACCTCATAGAATGCCTGCTTGTCGATGTTGACGATGGTCTGGAGCTGGCAGTCCATTGCACCGAGCTGCAGCGCGGCATAGACCTCGTTGAGGGACATCGGCGTGGTGACGGCGCCGAGCGCGTCAGACAGGGCGGCGTAGGACGCGCCGGTCTGGATGCGGAACTTCTTGCCGGCCATCTGATCGGGCGTGCGGATCTCGGTGGTGGAGTGGACCTGCGCAAGACCGTTGGCCCAGAAGTCGAGGATGCGGATGTTGCTGGTGTTGAGGCAGGAAGCCTTCAGCTTCTCGCCGAACTCGCCGTCGCAGGCGTTGAAGCAGTGCTCCCAGGAGCTGAAGCAGTACGGAAGGGTCATAACGCCGATATCAGAGCAGAAGGATTCAAGCTGGATGGAAAACACGCTGGCAAAGTCCAGGGTGCCCATGTCGATCGCCTCAGCCATAGCAGCTGCGCCGCCGAGAGAGCTGGAGCCGAACACGTCAACATGAACAGTGCCGCCGCTGTACTCTTCCACGAGCTCAGCAAACTTCTTGGCGCCCATGTCGTAGGGATGGCCGTCAGGCTGCTCATGGCCGAGCTGCAGGGAGAACTTCTCTTCCTGGGACCAGTCAACGCCGTCGATGTCCGTGACAACATTCGCGTCGTTTCCATCGTTGGTCTTGCCGTCATCGCTCTTCTCGCCGCAGGCGACGAGGGAGAGCATCATGAGCATGGCAAGAATCAAAGACAACGCTTTCTTCATTAGGGTACCTCCTCAGTTTCTTCTTGTTCTTCTTTTTTTATTTTGCCCTAAAAACGAAAGCGTCCTCTCGCTTTTAGCAAGCAACAACAGGGACAAAAAACAATGCCGAAATCGATTCTTTCTACTACAAAATATACATGCTTCATTTGCAATTTGAAAGCACATATCTTTTACACCCTTGTGCGTTTTTGTTGCAGCCAAGAGCGCGCATCTCTTTTCCCGCCGCCGCTTCAGGACAGCGCCCGCACCTCTGCCGGCACGCCGTCAAGCACAACGCGCCCCGGTCTGCGCGCAGCCGCGCGCTTTCCCGTTTCTGCGGCATAGCCCACGGCGACGCTGCCGAAAATATCCTCATCCGGGCGCAGGCCGGCCTGCGCAAGAATGGTGCGGATCGCCGGAACGGAGGTAAGCCAGTGCAGCTGATTGCTCCAGCACGCGCCGAGGGAACAGTCTTCGGCCGCAAGCAGAATATTCTCCAGCGCGCAGGCACAGTCCGCCATGGCGTTATCCGCCGCGCGCGGCGCGGCAGCAGAGATCAGCGTCGGCGCATGGTAAATGAAGTGGTAGCCGCTGCGCTGCGCGCGGCGGATCCCCTTCGCCATCATGCTGCCCTCCCGGCAGTCTCTCGAGGCAAGCTCGCTCTGTACCGCTGCGTTGAGGCGCTCGAGCATCCCCGCATCCCGGATCACGAGGAAACGCGGCAGCTGAAGCCCTCCGCCGTTCGGGGCATACAGCGCACAGCTGAGCAGGACCTCAAGATCCTCGTATTTTACCTGCTGTGAAGTATAGCTGCGGATGCTGCGGCGGGCAAGCATATTTCCGATCGCGCCGCTCGGTTTGTCACTTCCGCACATAGACGCTGCCTTCCATGATACGGCGCGCTGTGCGGTCCAGATAGCCGCATTGAATGCCTTCGCCGCCATCTTCGCGGAGGTCGGCTTTAGCAATCATTACTCCCCAGGGATGCCCAATGCGCAGCTTCTCGATGCGCTGCGTGCCGAGCGATCCGGAAGCGATCTCGTTGACAATGGTGCCGGGGGTATTGGCAGCGGTGATGGTGCAGATCGCACCGGTGCCCATATAGGCGTCGATCATCTTCATGTTTACCGAGAACAGGCGGCCGACAACATCGATATCCCCCGCCCCGATCTCCTTGCCGCTGCCGGCGGTGTAATCGACCGGCTTGGTCACAAAGGCGATCTTCGGCAGCGTCTGGCTGTTGATGCGCGCATCCTCAAGGTCCTTGGCGTAGCCGAGCAGGATCGCGCCCGTACCGCGGATGATCTCTAACCTGCGGCAGATCTCCTTACAGTCGGGTAGTGCATTGAACTCAGAGGGGATCTCCGTGCCCTTGACGCCGAAGTCCTCCGGATGGACAAAGATAACGGGGTTCGCCGCGTCAACGAAGGAGTATTCATAGACCTTGCCGTCGATCTCGATGGTATCCTTCACATGGCCGGTTGGCAGGAGCTTGCCGGAGGCGGCGCCCTGCGGCTCGACAAATTTGAGCGTGACCTTGGACGCTGTGCCGGGCACACCGTCGATCGCAAAGCCGCCTTCGCTCATAAAGCGCCCGTCCTTGACGGGTACCTGCGCAATAATCTCCTTCTGTGTGTTGGTGTTGAAGATATGTACCTCGGTCATCGGCTCCACCGCCTTGACCAGTCCCTCGTCGATGGCATAGGGGCCGACGGCGGAGGAGATGTTGCCGCAGTTCATGGTCTTGCCGACGATGGGCGCCATCACGTCCACCTGGCCGAAGTCATAATCGACGTCGATGCCGGGGCGTTCGCTCTTCTTAATGACGGCAACCTTGCTGGTGGAGGTATTTGCACCGCCCATGCCGTCGATCTGGCGGCGGTCGGGGGATCCGAAGGCGCTGAGGATCACTTTATCGCGCTCTTTGGGATCCTGCGGCAGATCCTCATCGCGGAAAAAGACCGCCTTGCTCGTGCCGCCGCGCATGAAAACGCATGGGATCTTGACATTGGGTTTGTATTCTGACATAGCTTATTCCTTTCCCGGTTTCCCGGCCTGAAAAAATTGTGCAAACATCGAAAGAATATGTTATACTGACGCTGTAAAACCACCGCGGTAAAGCGAGGAGACGGATCATGCTGCAAAATTATCAATATTTTCTGACGCTGGCGGAAACGCTGAATATTTCCCGCGCGGCGGACAGCCTGTTTATTTCCCACCAGTGCCTGAGCAGGTATCTGAAAACACTGGAAAGCGAATGCGGCCTTCGCCTGTTCGAGCGCAAGCCTAACCTGACGCTCACCTACGCCGGCGAGCTGCTGCTCAACGCGCTGCGTCAGGTGGAGCACATTGAGCAGGATCTCGGCAAGGCATTCGACGAGCTGAAAAACGATTCCTCCGGCGTGATCAGCCTCGGCATGACGTCGGGCCGCCTGCGCGTCTTTCTGCCGCAGCTTCTGACGATGTACCAGCGGGATTACCCCGCCGTCTTTGTCAAGGCCACCGCCGCGCCGACAGATGTGCTGATCAATCAGCTGCTGGAAAACAAGCTCGATATCGCGATCGTCAACACCATCGAAAATTTCCACGCCAAGCTGGATTACCGCGTCATTCTGGAGGAATCGTTCTACCTTGTCATTTCAGACAATCTTCTGAAGGCCTATTTCCCCGATACCTACCCGGACTGCAAGGCGGAGTTCGCCAAGGGCGTGGATCTGCGCATGTTTTCAAAGGTCCCATTCTGTACGACGGAGTGCGGCCTCACCTCGCGGCGGATGCTGGACTCCTTCTCCCGGCAGACAGGCACGTCGTTCAACATCGTTTACGAGGGCGCGCAGTCCGACTTTCTGCACATTCTTTCGACCTATGATTACGGCGCCTCGCTGTGCCTGACGATGTATCTTCCCAATGTGCAGCATCTCAACAGCCAGATGCCGGAGAACAACCGGCTCAATGTGTTCCCCATCAGCGGCATCACTGAGCGCAACGCGGTCTACCTCGTTACGCAGAAGGGAAAATATCTTCCGCAATACGCCAAGGACCTGATCAGTCTGATCTATCGCCAGTGCGAATCCTGCTCCGATGCCCAGTCCTGAGCGCCCCCGCTCAGGGCAGGAGCTCCGTCAGTCCGGCAAGATCCTCCAGCTGCTCGAGCCGCTTCAGCGTATGGAGCAGGCGGTCGGTCTGCCCGTCCGATAGAACAGCCCTTGCATTTGCCTCAAACTTTGCCTGAAGCTCCTCCCAGCCGACGGGATTGCCCGGCGAGCCCTTGAGGTCGTATAGCTCCTTTTCGTAAACCGTACCGTCCTTCAGCTCGATGCGGACCTTTGCGCCGCGCTTTTGAGGAAACAGCGCCTGCACGTCCGGGTCGATCTCGCAGGTGACCCGGTCCGCAAGCCGGAGCGTCTCGGGATCGGTATAGCTCTTCTCCGTCAGGCTCGCCACGCCGAAGCCGTGCTCGCGCAGCGCGACGGCGCTGCCGTAGGCCAGGCTGAATTTTGCCTCCCCGGAGTTTTTCGGCTCCTTGATGATGCCGGTCAGCTCATAGGCGACCCTGTGTGTGCCGATGCGGATGGCGGCAACGTCGTCCGGGTCGATCCTGTGCTCCGTGCCAAGCTCCAGCGCCGCCTCGATGCCCGGCTGGGCGTGGCGGCAGGAGGGGTACATTTTGTTGTAGGTATCGCCGATGGTGTAGACCTTGCCGAGATCACGGCAGACGTCCTCGACATCGACATTCTCCGACTGTGTTGCAAACAAACCGTTCGGCCCTTCGAGCGCAGTCAGGCAGCCCTCCATGCCCGATCCGGCAAGCATTGCGGCAAGAATACCGTTATAGGCGGCATTGCCCACCTGCACGCACTTGGCGCGCTGACCGGACTTGGTCGCCTCCATTGTGCCGCTCGCGAGCATACCGGCCTGACCGAGAGCGTTTGCAAGCTGCTCTTCGTTCAGCCCCACGAGCTTGCCCGCAACTGCTGCTGCACCGTAGGCCCCGCAGTTGCTCGAGGGATGAAAGCCCTTGTTGATCTGCGCGGGGTTGACATGCGCGGCGATACGGTAGGTCACCTCGTAGCCAAGTGCGACGGCGGTGATAAGCTCTTTCCCGCTCTTTCCCAGCGCCTGCGCCATTGTCAGCGCGGTCGGGACCACCACAGCGCCGGCGTGGCAGCCGGCGTTTTTGTGTCCGTCGTCCAGCTCGACCGAGTGGGCGTAGGCGGCGTTGATCATGGCGGCGTGGGCGGCGGGATAGCAGTGCTCTCCGCCGAGTACACGGCAGTTTCCGCTGCCAAGCTTTTTGCACGCTTCGCGCAGCTGCACAGCGTACTCCCAGTTCACGCTGCCCGCGATCGCCGCGCCGAGCGTGTCCATAATGCGCTCCTTCGCCATCCCGGCGACCTGCTCCGGCAGGTCGCCGTAGTTCGTTCCGGCGATGAACGCGGCAAATTTCTGTGTCAGGTACATCAGCGCTTGACCTCCCGGATCACATCGATGACCGTGCCGTCACGGTACTCTACGACGCAGGCCACGCGGTCGCTCGTCTCAATAGGCTTGGGCACGCCGGTAAGCGATTCGGCAAGCTGCTGGAGCTCTTCGATGGTCACGAGCTTCAGGCTGGTCTTTTCAAGATCCTCCTTGAGCTCGTTATAGCTCTTGTGCTTGGGATTGAGCGCGATGCCCGCCTCCGTCACGACGGCGGCGACCGTCTCGCCCGGCGTGCAGAGGGTAAAGACCTTTTTCACGATGGACGGCGTGCGCCCGCGGATGATGGGGATGGTAACGATGGAGATGGCCGCGCCGCCCGCGACGTCCGGGCCGCCGCCGAGACCGCCCATCATCTCGCCGGATGAGCCGGTGAGAATGTTGACGTTGAAGTCGGTATCGACCTCGAGCGCGCCGAGCACGCCGAAGTCCTCGCGGTTGAGGAAGCCGCCCTTGGAGTAGGCATTGGCGTAATCGGCGTTGTCGATCTCCACCACGCCGGGGCGGGTCGAAATGGCAGCCGCCGCAACTGCGTCGAAGCTCTGGCTGCACTCGACCACGCGCACAAGCCCCTCATCATACATATCGATGATCGCTGCGGGAATGCCGCCGAGTGCAAAGCTCGCCTTCACGCCGCGCTCGCGCATCCGGTCGGCGAGGTACTTGGTGGTGGCGATGGCGATCGCGCCCGCGCCGGTCTGGAAGGAGAAGCCGTCCTTAAAGAGGCGGGAGACCGCAATCACGTCAGCCGTGCGCTCGGCGATCATCAGATCGCGCGGGTTTTTCGTCAGGCGGGCAGCACCCTTGCCGATCTTCTCCGGGTCGCCGATCTGATCGACCTTGACCACATAGTCCACATACTGCTGGGAAATGGATGCCGGCAGGCAGGGGTACTCAACAAGGTGATCCGTTACGACCACGACGCAGCCGGCGTTGTGCGCGTCCACAAAGGCGTATCCGAGCGAGCCGCAGGCGTTGGGACCGATCTGGCCGGTGCAGTTGCCGTAATCGTCGGACGCAGACGCGCCGATGAACGCCACATCAATTTGCAGCTCGCCCGCCTCGATGGCGCGGGGGCGCGCGCCGTGGGTACGCAGGATGACGGGATTTTCCATCTCCCCGGCGAGCACGGCATCGCCGAGCTGGCCGCGGATGCCGCTGGCCTCGATGCGGTCGATCGTGCCGTCGCGGACGAAGTCCACGATGGAGGGATTTTTGATATTGACGACGGCGCTGGGGGCAAAGCGCAGATGTTTGATGCCGAGCTCACGGATGGCGGTGAGCACCTGGCCGATGACCATATCGCCCTCGCGGAACGAGTGGTGGAACGAAATGGTCATGCCGTCGCGCAGGCCGGATGCCTTGATCGCCGCCTCCAGATCGGGCAGGAGCTTGGTATCGCCGGGGATGCGATGGCCCATGACGCGCTTGGTCACGACCGTCCCCTGCGGCGCAGGTGCCGCATAAGCGCCCTGATAGGGGCGAACAACGTAATCGCCGATCTTCTCGGGCAGCTCGCGCCCCAGACTGTTCTTGATCATTCCTTGACACCTCCAACCTTGATGCCAGCGGCTGCCGCCTTGGCAAGCGTCGTGCGGGCACGCAGCTCCATCGGCTTATCGACCATCCCGCCGTCGAGCACACACACCCCCGTATGGTTGCGCGCGGCCTCCTCCAACGCTTCAAGCACGCGCTTGGCGTTGCGGATCTCCTTTTCCGACGGGGTAAAGCATGCATTCACCGTATCGATCTGGCGGGGGTGGACGCAGGTCTTGCCGTCGAAGCCCAGCGTGCGGGTCATTTCCAGGTCCCTTTGCAGTCCCTCGGGATCGTTGATATCGGAAAAGACTGCGTCCTGCGCAGAGATACCCGCCGCGCGGCAGGCCATGAGGATGGCATTGCGCGCATAGAAGATCTCCCAGCCGGGCTTGGTGCGCTGGGCGGACATACTGGCGGTAAAGTCCTCCGCGCCGAGCGCCATCGCTTCTACGCGCGGGCTGGCAGCCGCGATCGCCTGGGCGTTGATCACGCCGAGATAGGACTCGATGTTGCACCACAGCTTGATGCCGCCGACAGGCAGGCCCGCCTTTTTCTCGATGGCGGTCATCTTCGCATCGATGCGCTGCACCTCTTCGGCGTATTCGACCTTCGGGATGCGGATGGCGTCGGGCTGGGCACGCACGGCGGCTTCAAGGTCCTCATCGAGCTCCTTGGAGTAAATGCCGTTGACGCGGATGAGAATGTACTTGTCCTTGGGGCGCTGATACTTTACCGCGTTATAAACGAGGAAGCGCGCCGCGTCCTTTTCTCCCGCGGAGACGGAATCCTCAAGGTCGTAGACCAGGCAGTCCTCGTTGTAAAAGCCCGCCTGGATCATCTTGACGGGGCTTGTTCCGCCGGCGTACATGGAGGTACGCATCAGTTTTGTTTCAGACATGGGCGTCCTCCCTTCCCCAGTCGTATCCGATCTCCGCCGCGCGGCAGACCGCGCACTGCATTCTTGCGCGGATGACAAAGTCGAGCGCGCCCTTGTCCACGACCGAGACGACGGCATTGCTCACGCCGAAGTCCGCGAGCACCTCGCGGATGCTGGCTTCGATCGCATCGCCAAACATCGCCTTCACGTCGCTCTGGATGTCGATCTCGATGCCCTTACCCTCGTTGGGGCGGAGCATTACCATGACGTCGCTGGACTCCATGGTCCCGGCAACTGCCGGTTTTTTCAATTCCATAGCTGTCTCCTTTTTATCCCTTTGCGCTTTTCTTCATGTACTGGAACAGGCCGCCGGCCTCCATAATATCGTGCTCCAGGTCGCTCACGGCGTCGCCGTGGAACATTCTGCCGTTCGCGGTGTTGACGATCTCACCGGAGTCCGTGTCCACCTCCAGCATATCGCCGTCCTTGATATCGCCGTTCTTGATGGCGTCGGAAATGCCCTTGACGAAGAGTACCGGATAGCCGTTATTGATGGCGTTGCGGTAGTAAATGCGCGAGCAGGTCTCCGCCAGCACGCAGGGAACGCCCGCGTACTGCAAACAGTATACCGCGTGCTCACGGCTCGAGCCGCAGCCGAAGTTTTTGCCCGCCACGACGATATCGCCCGGTCTGACCTCCTTGGCAAAATCCTCCTTGCCAGGATAGTATTCAAAGGCGTACTGCGGCATATTCTTCGGATCGGTCTCGGCGAGGTATTTATTGTGGTAGATCAGGTCGGTATCGACGTCATCGCCGAATACCCACGCACGCGCATGAAGCTTGCTCATAGTCTCTTCCTCCTCTCAGCCGAGAATTTCTCTCGGGTCGGTGATGCAGCCGCGGATGGCGGTCGCCATCGCGGTCATCGGACTCATCAGATAGGTGTGGCTCCCCTTGCCGACCTTGCCGATGAAGTTACGGTTATTCGTCGCGCAGCCCACGTCGCCGTTCGGCAGCGCGCCGTAATGCTCCGCCGTGCAGAGCGCACAGGTCGGATTTGTAAAGACGATGCCGGCCTCCAGGAATTTCTCGATCATGCCGGCTTTGGCGCAGGCGATCTGCACCTCGGTGGTGCTCGGCGTAATGATCACGCGCGTCGAGGGATCGACCCTGCCGCCGCCCGCCATCAGGACCTTGTAGGCAGCCTCGATATCCTCAAAGCGGCCATTGGAGCACGAGCCGATATGCACCTGATCGACGTGCGTGCCGGCGACCTCGGTCACGGGCTTGACGTTGTCCGGCGCATCCGGACAGGATACCATCGGCGCAAGCTCACTCACATCGTAGTGCAGGACCCTGCAATACGGCGCACCGTCATCGGCGGAAAGGGTGCGCACGCGCTCCCTGACCTCCTCGCCGGCGCGCTCGACCATCCAGTCGAGCACTTCGCCGCTCGGCATGATGAGGGGCACCTTGCCGCTCATCTCCGTGACCATGGAGCAGAGGGTGATGCGCTCGGCAAGGCTCGCACGGTCGATCGTTTCGCCGGTAAATTCGACCGCAAGATAATCCATGCCGCCTGCGCCGAGGTCGCCGACGATGTAAGTCAGCAGGTCGCGCATGCAGACACCCTTCTGGAACGTACCGGTGACCTCGATCTTCATCGTCTCCGGCACGCGGAACCAACTCAGGCCACCGACGTAGGATGCCGCCACATCGGAGTTGCCGACGCCCGTCGCAAACGCGCCGACCGCGCCGAGCAGATTCATGTGGCTGTCCGTGCCGAGCACGACGTCGCCGGGTTTGATAAGGCCTGCCTCCAGCATAACATGCTGACCGATGCCATGGTTGATGTCGAAGAGGTTTTTGATGCCCTGACGCTTGGCGAACTCGCGGATGATCTTCTGGTTGTTCGAGACCTTCTCAGAGTGAGATGGCGCCTGTAGGTCGAAAGTGTAAGCGACCTTGTCCGGATCCCAGACCTTCGCATCCCTGCCCATCTCCTTTTCAAATTGCAGAACGCAGTTCGCACCGCCGAAGTCGCGTGCGGACGCAAGATCGACATGGCACCAGACGCGGTCGCCGATTTTGACCTCGTGGCCGCAGGCGCGCTCCATGATCTTCATAATCGCTGTTCGTTTCATGAATTTTTCCCTTTCCACGCATCTTCCCGATAGAAAATTTTGTTATCTTATTTGATACCAATGTCATATTACATGCAAGGCAGCGCTAAAGAAAAGCACAAATTTTTTGAATATACGCACCTTTTTGTTGCATGCCGCGCTTGGCGGGGCAGTGCAACTTTTTGTTGCGCACATGTCCCGTCTTTGTGCTTTTCAAGCACGCCTGCCCGTGTTATCGTTTCAATATAGATATCACACGATGACCGGAGGAGTACAGCATGAGCTCCCTTTCCTTTTCCATGCCGCAGAACGCCTGCAACGCACATCTGCATATCATTGATCCCGCCTTCCCGAACGACGGCAAGGCCGCCGCTCAGATCGGCACGGTGGAAACCTATCGCAAACTCGCCGACGAACTGGGTCTCCCGCGCGCGGTCTTTGTTCAGGCCAAGCCCTTTGCGCTGGACAACAGCTGCCTGCTCGACGCCATCGAGCGCTTCGGCAGCGAAAACTGCCGCGGGATCGCTGTAGCGGACGGCACTGTGAGCGATGCCGAGCTTGAACGCCTGCATCGCGGCGGCGTGCGCGGCCTGCGCTTCAGCGTCTGGAATCCCAGCAACGCCGTTGTCTCCTTTGACGATTGCGCACCGCTGAGCGAGCGTGTAAAGCATCTGGGCTGGAATATGCAGCTGCACATGAGCGCGCGGCAGCTTGCCGCGCATGCCGATGTTATCCGCAGGCTTGACTGCAAGGTGGTTATCGACCACATGGGGCGGCTTGATCCCCAGCTCGGCATCAACGACCCCGCATGGCAGTTTTTGCAGGAGCTGATCGACCGCGGCAACACTTGGATCAAGCTCTCCGGTCCCTATCTCAACACCGTGTCCGGGCGTCCCTGGGAGGACGCCTGCAAGACCGCCGAAGCCATCGCCGCCTTCGCACCCGAGCGCGTCGTGTGGGGCACGGACTTTCCCCACGTGACGGAGAAGGTCAAGCCTGACGAGTGGGAGCTTACCGAGCTTATCGCGCGCTGGCTGCCAACGGAGAAGGCACGTGCGCTTGCACTTGCTGAGAATCCAGCCGAGCTCTACGGCTTCTGAACATCGCCGCATCTCTATATCGCTTTATTCTCCTTTTTCATACGCTTGAGGGGGTGTGCCAAAAATGAACGACACCATCACGGTCCGCGCGCTTTCTGTTGAGGTAGCGAAAGACGCGGCGATGCTTCGCGCCTTTTTGGCACACCACGCCCTCGGCTATGAAACGGATATCGACGCCGCCTTCGGCGTTTTTGATGAAAACAACACGCTGCGCGGCTGCGGCTGCGCAGCCAAGGGGCTTCTCAAGTGCTTTGCCGTGGAGGAAGCGCTGCGTGGGCAGAACGCTCTCGGCGCTCTTATCTCGCAGCTTGTTCAGGATCGTTTCTCCAGGGGTTATTACGACCTGCGCGTCATCACACGCGCGCACAACGAGCCGCTGTTCTCCGCCTGCGGATTCTATCCCGTCGTGCGCACGGACGCACTCGTACTGCTCGAAAACCGCCCCGGCGGTCCGCGCCGTTTTGCACTCCCCCTTCTGAAAAGGGGCGATGAGCACCGGACCGTTGGCGCAGTCGTGATGAACGCCAATCCCTTTACTCTGGGCCACCGCGCGCTGGTGGAATACGCCGCCGCGCACTGCGACGCGCTGCATCTTTTTGTGGTGGAGGAGGACCGTTCGCTCTTTCCCACCGAGGTGCGTCTCCGCCTTGTGCGCGAGGGCACAGCAGACCTCGCCAATGTGCGCGTGCATCCGAGCGGACCGTATATGATCTCCTCGGCCACCTTCCCCACCTATTTCCTCAAGGACGGCGAAAGCGCTGCCGCACTGCAAAGCGAGCTGGATGTTACGCTCTTTGCCGAGGCCATCGCGCCCGTGCTGCACATCACGCGGCGCTTTGCGGGGCAGGAGCCGCTCGACCCCACCACTGCCTGCTACAATAACGCCATGCGCGGCATTCTGCCGCGCCATGGCATCGAATTTACCGAGATCCCGCGCTTCGCGCCGGACGGCGCCCCTGTCAGCGCCTCGCGCGTGCGCGCGCTGCTTAAAGAAAGGGGCGTGTGCGGCGAGGTGCTGCGGCTTGTGCCAGAGCCAACACAGCGTTACCTAAAAGAAATGTACAAGGCGGCGGAACATGAACATTGACCGTGTTTTTACCGGCCCGCGAGTTACCCTTGAAGAAGTGCTTGAAAACAGGAGCGCGCGTGCGGAACGCCAACAGGCCATGCTCGCATCGGGCTGCGCCAGTCTTGTGAGCGCCAGCATGAATATCCCCGGCGACATCAAGCAGTTTCCGTTGGCACATGCGGCGTTTTGCGAAGGGCTTGCCGCACTGCGCGGCATCTTCGCGGGGCATATCCTGCGCGAGGAGACCATTTCCCTCCCCACAGGCGACGAAGCGCTGCTGGCGCTCGACCTTGCAGGCGCCCAAGTCAAGCGGCAAACCGTTTCTCTGGAGGAAGCGCATCCGCTCGGCCGGCTTTTCGACCTGGATGTGCTGGACGGCAGCGGAACTGCCCTTTCTCGCTCTAAATTCAGTCTTCCGCCTCGCCGCTGCCTGCTCTGCGGCGAGAACGCTAAAATTTGTGGACGAAGCCGCGCGCACACGGTCGCAGAGCTGCGCAGCAAGATCGTCAGCATACTGGACGATTATTTTCGCGATCGTGCTGCGTCACACTGTATTTCCTGTGCCTTGCGTGCGATGCTGCGCGAGGTTTCCGCGACTCCTAAGCCAGGGCTGGTTGACCGCGCGAACTCAGGTTCGCACGACGATATGGACCTTACCACCTTTCTTGACAGTGCCGCCGCGCTCGCGCCGTGGTTTGGGCGGATGTTTCTCATTGGCTGGGATCACGAGGATGCATCTGCCGAAGATCTTTTTCCCCTGCTGCAAAGCGCGGGCCAGCAGGCAGAGCGCGCCATGCTCGCCGCGACCGGCGGCGTGAACACGCACAAGGGGCTGATCTATTCTCTCGGGCTGCTGTGCGGCGCGCTCGGCGCCGGACATGTCTGCACTGCATCGCAGCGTGACATCGACCGCGCGCTTACTCTCAGCGCCGCGATGGGACGATACGCGCTTCTGACCTGCGCAACGCCAGCCGGCGAAGGAGAGGAAACGTTCGGTCAGCAGTGCCGGCGGCTCTACGGTATCGCCGGCATCCGCGGCGAGGCCGCGAACGGTTTTCCCTCTGTGACAATCATTGGCCTCCCAACACTCAAGCGTTGCCTCAACGAAGGTTATTCTCTCAATGACGCGTCCGCTGTCGCGCTGCTTGCGCTCATCGCTGCTGTGGAGGATACGAACATGATCCGACGCGGTGGGCTGGACGCCGCGCGCAGAGCACGCCGCGAAGCGCAGGCACTTCTTCCCACGCTGACACAGGAAAACTGTAAAGAACACCTCGCACGGCTGGACCGGCAATACATCGCCGCGCGTCTCAGCCCCGGCGGCTGCGCCGATCTGC
>DHMW01000127.1:7446-12031 GCA_002405995.1 Oscillospiraceae bacterium UBA4632 | reverse complement strand
GGACAATGTCGCGGGCGTTGCCAAGGTGCGCGTGGACGAGGACATCTCCGGCGGGCTCATCACGCTGCGCAACGTCGCGGGCGTCGTGTGCATCGCGCTGATCGCCATTTTGCTGCTCGTGTCGGTCTTCATCATTTCCAACACCATCAAGCTCACCACCTTCGACCGGCGCGACGAGATCGCCATCATGAAGATGGTCGGCGCGACGAACGGCTTTATTCGCTGGCCCTTTGTTTATGAGGGCTTCCTGATCGGCCTGCTCAGCGCGGCGCTGGCGTTCGGCCTGCAATGGCTGCTGTACGAGTCGGTCGCCAAGAGCCTCGAGATGTCCGACCGCCTGCAGCTGTTCGAGATCGTGGACTTCACGTCCATCTGGCAGCCCGTGGCGCTGATCTTTGCCGCTGCCGGCATCCTCATCGGCGTGGGCGGCAGCCTGACGGCCATCCGCAAATTCCTGCGCGTGTGAGGGGGGTCGGTATGAGAAAACGGTTTCTGCGCGCGCTGCTTGCCCTTTGCTGCGTGCTCTCGCTCACGCTGAGCGCATCTGCCCCGCTGTCGCTGACGCTGACCGCCTCGGCGGTCACGCAGGCGGACATCGACAAGCTGCAGGACGAGCTCAACGGCATGAGCGCGGAAAAGGAGCAGCTGGAAAAGGAGCTCAAGGAGCTGCAAAACGACAAGAGCGCCGCCGTCGCAAAGAAGGAGAATCTTGACCGCCAGATCGGCGTGCTCCAGTCTGAGATCAACGCTGTGGAGTCGCTCATCGGCGAGTATGAGTCGCTCATCGAGCAGACCGAGCAGGAGATCCGCGAAAACGAGGAGGAGGAAGCGCGCCAGTATGAGAAGTTCTGCCAGCGCGTGCGCGCGATGGAGGAGCGCGGCACCGTGTCCTACTGGTCGGTGCTGTTCCACTCGGCAAGCTTTTCCGAGCTTTTGAGCGCCATGGACTTCATCAGCGAGATCATGGACAGCGACCAGAAGGTCATCGACGATCTGCGGGAGCTGCGCGCGCAGATCGAGCAGAAGAAAGCCTCGCTCGAGGATGCGCTCACGCAGCAGCAGAGCGCCAAGGAGACGCTGGCTGCCAAGCGCAGCGAGCTGACCGCCCAGCGCGCCGAGGCGGAAAAGGTCCTCGCCGAGCTGCGCGAGAACGAGTCGCAGTACAAGCAGGTCCTGTCGGAGAAGGACGCGGCGATGGAGCGCCAGCAGGAGGAGATCGTGCGCCTTTCCCGCGAGCTTGCCGCGCAGAACGGCGACACCACCGAGACCTACGGCGGCTATATCTGGCCCTGCTCGAGCAAATACGTCACCTCGCCGCTCGGCGCGCGCTATACGGGCATTGCGGGCGCGTCTACCAACCATGCCGGCATCGACATCGGCCGCGTGGGCTATACGACCAAGGCGGTCGCCGCCAAGGCGGGCACGGTCATCGTCTCCGCCTACAACAAGTACCGCGGCAACTACGTTGTCGTCAGCCACGGCAGCGGCAATACGACCACCTATCAGCATCTGTCCTCCCGCTCGGTCAATAAGGGCGATTATGTGGCGCAGGGGCAGGTCGTCGGCATTACCGGCTCTACCGGCGTCAGCAGCGGCGCGCACCTGCACTTCGAGATCACCGAGGGCGGCAAGATCATCAACCCGCTCAACTACCTCACCGACTACATCAAGGGCTGGAAGTAAGGCATGAAAGTGCGATCCTCTCCATAGAAGTGGAGGGGATCGTTTTTTTCTGCGGGGAGGGACGCGCGCGGATGCTGGGACTGGTCTGCTATCGGGACGGGAGAGAGGAAAGCGGCGTGCGCACGCTTGGCGGCGTGCGCTTCTGCGCAGTCCGTGTTGCGCGCGGCACAGGGCTGCGCGCCGCGCTTTCAGCCAGGCGCGCGGCGAAATATCTGCGGGACCGGGGCGTGCGCTGCGCCGTCTTTCCGCCGGGCTACCCTTTCGCGCGGGCGTTTGCCGCGCGCGGCATCGCGCCGCCGTCCGGGCAGCCGCTGCGCGCGTGCAAGGCTGCGGAGATCGTTCTCTGCGCGATAGCGCAGCTGCACCTGCCGCCGTCCGCGCGCATCGCGCTCATTTCGTCGCGCCCGTCCGGCGCGCTGGAGCGCGCGGCGCTGTCGCTCGTGCGTCCGGTGCGCTATCTGACGCTCTGCACTCCCTCCGGCGAGCGCCTGGGGCGGATGCTGCGCTGGGACTGCGGCGTGAGCGCGCATATAGCCGCGCGGGATGAAATGCTCTGCGCCGATCTTGCCGTCAGCTTCGACGATGCCGCGCCATGCTGCGCCTGCCCCGTGCTGCCGCTTGCGGATGAAGCGCTGCGCGTGGCCTACCGCGCGCCGCTGCCGGAGGGCGGCGCAGCATGGGATACAGGGCAGCTCCTCTTCGCGCTGTTTTCCGCCGGTGCGCTGCGCGCGCAGGATATCGCGGTCGAAGCGGTGGAATTTCCGCCGCAAACACGGTAAAACGCAAACTTTCCTTGACAACACAGGGGGAAATCACTATAATTGTCTCGCTAAAATGGTATTCGTATACGCGCCACGGCCTCCGTGGGCGCGAAAGAAAGGAACGGTCTCACTATGGCGACTATGAAAAAAGAGTATAAGATGAGCGCGGAGCGCAAGGAGGAGCTGCAAAACGAGCTGACCTACCTGAAAACCGTGCGCGAAAAGGAAGTGGCGGAGCTGATCAAGGAAGCCCGCGGCTTCGGCGACCTGAGCGAAAACAGCGAGTATGACGAAGCGAAAAACGAGCAGGGCAAGCTGTACTCCCGTATCGCCGAGATCGAGGACATCCTGCTCCACGCCGTTGTTGTGGACGAGAACGACGGCGGTACCAACGCCATCGGCATCGGCTGCCGCGTGACCGTGCAGGATGTGAAGTCCGGCCGCGAGCTGCCTGAGTACCGGGTCGTCGGCTCGCAGGAGGCCGATCCCATGCACCGCGCCATTTCCGAGGATTCCCCCTTCGGCAAGGCGCTCATGGGCGCCAAGGAGGGCGACGAGGTCACGGTGGAGGCGCCCGTCGGCGCCATCGCCTACCGCATCGTCCGGATCGAACGCTGAGCTTTTGCACTATATAGATTAGGAGTTAGAAAAATGGCTGAAGAAAACATCCAGACCACTGCGCCCGAGCAGGACCTCAGCGAGATCCTCAAGGTCCGCCGCGACAAGCTCGCGGCGCTGCGTGCCGAGGGGCGCGATCCGTTTGAGGAGACGCGCTTCGACGTGACGCACCACGCCCAGGACATCAAGGACAGCTTCGACGCGCTCGAGGGCAGCGAGGTCCGCGTGGCGGGCAGGCTGATGAGCAAGCGCGGCATGGGCAAGGTCAGCTTCTGCGACCTGCAGGACAAGTCCGGCCGCATCCAGCTCTACGCCCGCAGGGACGAGATGGACGAGGAGGACTATAACCGCTTCAAGAAATACGACATCGGCGATATCGTCGGCGTCGTGGGCGAGGTGTTCCGCACCCAGCGCGGCGAGATGAGCGTGCGCGCGAAGAAGATCACGCTGCTCAGTAAGTCCCTGCGCCCCCTGCCGGAGAAGTACCACGGCCTCACCGACAAGGAAGCGCGCTACCGCCAGCGCTACGTGGATCTCATCATCAACCCCGAGTCCAAGCGCAACTTCGAGATCCGCTCCAGGTTCGTCGCGTACCTGCGCCGCTACCTCGACTCCATCGGCTTCATGGAGGTCGAGACGCCGGTGCTGAGCCCCATCGCCGGCGGCGCGAACGCGCGCCCGTTCATCACGCACCACAATACCCTTGATATCGACATGTATATGCGCATCGCGACCGAGCTGCACTTAAAGCGCCTGATCGTCGGCGGACTTGAGCGCGTGTACGAGGTCGGCCGCATCTTCCGCAACGAGGGCATGGACACCAAGCACAACCCCGAGTTCACCACCTGTGAGCTCTATCAGGCCTACACGAACCTTGACGGCATGATGGACATTCTTGAGGCGATCCTCGCCGGTGCGGCGAAGGAGATCCTCGGCACCTATCAGCTCCAGTGGCTCGGCCACGATATCGACCTGACCCCGTCCTGGAAGCGCGTCACCATGGCGGACGCCGTCAAGGAGGTCACGGGCGCGGACTTCATGGCGATCGAGGGCGACGCCGAGGCTGCCGTTGCGCTTGCCAGGAGCGTCGGCGTCGATATGGACGGCGTGGACAAGACCTGGGGCAACGCCCTGTACGAGACGTTCGACCAGAAGGTCGAGGAGACGCTCATCCAGCCGACATTCATCACCATGTACCCCGTCGAGGTCAGCCCCCTTGCCAAGCGCAGCCCGTCCGACCACTATCTCACCGAGCGCTACGAGATGTTCGTCTGCGGCTGCGAGATGGGCAACGCCTTCACCGAGCTCAACGACCCGATGGACCAGTACGAGCGCTTCAAGGCGCAGGTCGAAAAGCGCGCCAACGG
The DNA here is from genome assembly GCA_002405995.1 of Oscillospiraceae bacterium UBA4632. Lineage (GTDB taxonomy): Bacteria > Bacillota > Clostridia > Oscillospirales > Oscillospiraceae > Hominicoprocola. The sequence continues at coordinate 7,602 of DHMW01000127.1, read as the reverse complement.
CGACGAAGAGGCCGAGATGATGGACGAGGATTACGTCACGGCGCTTGAATACGGCCTGCCGCCGACGGGCGGCCTGGGCTTCGGCATCGACCGCTGCGCGATGATGCTCTGCGGCACCGACTCCATCCGCGACGTCATCCTCTTCCCGACGATGAA
>DHMW01000127.1:1478-7403 GCA_002405995.1 Oscillospiraceae bacterium UBA4632 | reverse complement strand
TCCCGACGATGAAGCCCCAAGGCTGAAAGAACGCTGCGGCGCAATGGGATCCAGAAAAGACGCAGCTGTTTTTCCCCGCGCTTTACCCATTTTGCCGCAACAAAGAATACGCTTATAGGACAAAACGCCGCCCTTGCCATAACAGGCAGGGGCGGCTGTTTTCATGCCATGCCATTGCGTGTCCGTTTTCCCCGGCGGCTCCATCCGGGCCGCCGGGCGCCGCCGCGGCGTCATTCCTTGGCAGGCTCGGGGTCGCCCGCCAGCGAATCAAGATATAAATACAGGCCCATCAGCTCGCGGAAGCCCGCGAGGACCTCGTCCCTGAGCTGCGGCGTGAACAGCACGCCCTCGGGATTGTCCTCGTACCCGACGGCGATGTTCTTTGCGTTGTACCAGGGATTCAGGAGCCGGCCCACGTCGCCCTTCGGACGCTTGAACGGCTCGCCCGAGAGCGCAAAGCGCGACTTGTTCAGCCTGCGCACGATCTTTTCCAGCGGTTTCGGGTCCGTTTCGATGCGGCGGCGGAGCTTCGCCATCGTGGCGGGCGAAGCGTCCCAGTAGCCGCAGCCGAAGCTGAAATAGTTCGGCGCCAGCTCGAAGTACAGCGCGGGCACGCCCTCGAAGCGCTCGTGCGGCCGCTCGATCGTGAACCACAGGTGGTCCTTGTACGGTCCGCGCCCGAACAGCCGCCGCGCATCGCGGTAGATGCGGCACACATGCAGCCTCAGCGGCAGCTTCGGATGCTCCGCGGAAAGCGCGCCGAACACCTCGCCGCCCAGCTCGCGCATCGGCCGGTCCACCAGCGTCAGGAATTCCTCCCTGCGCGGCAGGAACCATTCGCGGCTGTTATTGAATTTGATCCCCCAGAGGAACTCCACGGCCTCCGGTGTAAAGCCCTGAAACATAGTTCACCTCAGCGGCAGGCGCCGCTCTCTGATATTCTGCGCGGCAGGCCGCGCGCCGGCTCCTACTATACCACGTTTCCGCAGAAAATAACAAGAGGGACCCCGAAAAGAGGTCCCTCCCGTTCAAGAGGAGCACCGCCCCGCTTTTTTGAGCGGGGACACGAAAAGAAGCTTTTTTACTTTGCCGCGTGATCGACGGAATACATATGCGCGATCAGGTCGAGCACCTTGTTGGAGTAGCCGATCTCGTTGTCGTACCAGCTCACGACCTTGACGAACGTGTCCGTCAGCGCGATACCGGCCTTGGCGTCAAAGATGGACGTGCGCGCATCGCCAAGGAAATCGGACGAGACGACGGCTTCGTCGGTGTAGCCGAGGATCCCCTTCAGCTCGCCCTCGCTTGCCTTCTTCATGGCGGCGCAGATCTCGTCATAGGTGGCGGGCTTCTCGAGGTTGACCGTCAGATCGACCACGGAAACATCCAGCGTGGGAACGCGCATGGACATGCCCGTCAGCTTGCCGTTGAGCGCGGGGATGACCTTGCCGACGGCCTTGGCGGCGCCGGTGGAGGAGGGGATGATATTGCCCGTGGCGGCGCGGCCGCCGCGCCAGTCCTTCAGGGACGGGCCGTCCACGGTCTTCTGCGTCGCGGTGACGGAATGCACCGTGGTCATCAGGCCGTCCTTGATGCCGAAGCTGTCGTTCAGCACCTTGGCGATGGGGGCCAGGCAGTTGGTGGTGCAGGAGGCGTTGGAAACGAACTGCATATCGCTCGTGTAGGCGTCGAGGTTGACGCCGCAGACGAACATCGGCGTGTCATCCTTGGACGGTGCGGACATGACGACCTTCTTCGCGCCGGCGTCGATGTGCGCCTGCGCCTTTTCCTTCGTCAGGAACAGGCCGGTGGACTCGACGATATACTCCGCGCCGATCTTGCCCCAGGGCAGGTCGGCGGGGTTGCGCTCGGCAAACACGGGGATCTCGCGGCCGTTGACGACGATGGCGTGGTCGTTGCTCTTCACGTCGGCGGCGAACCTGCCGTGCATGGTATCGTATTTCAGCATATAGGCGAGATAATCGGCGGGGCAGAGGTCGTTGATGCCCACGATCTCGATCTCGGGATGATTCAGGCTTGCGCGAAAGACCATACGGCCAATGCGGCCGAAGCCGTTGATGCCAACCTTAATGCTCATAAAACTTACTTCCTTTCAGTTTTTGGAATATATCAAATGTATGGTACGTTTGATATTATACAGCAAGCGGTGCAAAATGCAAGCCTTTTTTTTAAAAAACAAGAAATTTCACAAACTTCTTGCTTTTTCACCAAAACTCTGATAACCTCATGGTACTGTAACCGACAAAATGAAATAACATCATATGCTGCCTGCATTTTTTTCCATACAAGATTTGCCCGCCGCGTCGGATACTACACCATAGCTGCTGTTGATTTATGAGGAGACGCCATGCGGGAATACACGGAAGAAGAACTGGATATGCTTGCCGGCATGCTGCCGAACATCGCTCTGCAGCTGCGCAGCGTGATGACAAATCTTTATGCGGCGGTCGATCGCCTTGCCCCGCCCGAAGCGCGGGAGAAGGACCCGGCGGCAGACCGTGCCGCCGCCGTATTCGACCAGAGCTATTATCAGCTCTGCCGCCTTGCCGGCAACCTGACGGATGCGGGGCGGCTTTTCGAGCGGGACCGCTTTGCCCTTTCCGACGATGATATCGTCGGGCTGTGCCGCAGCGTCTGCCGCGAGGTCGAATTTCTCTTCGGGCAGCGCGGCGTGGCGCTCGCGTTTTCCGCTGACCGCGAGAGCCGCATCATCGGCATGGATGCGGGCGCGCTGCATAAGCTTCTGATGAATCTCCTCTCCAACGCCCTCAAGTTCACGCCCTCCGGCGGGCAGGTGAGCGTCCGCGTCCGGGCGGAGGGGGCCGCGGTCCGCATCACCGTCAGCGATACGGGCTGCGGCATGAGCGCCGAGCGGCTCGACCACCTTTTCGACCGCTTCCTGGAAACGGACCGTTTCGACCCCGTTCCGCACGGCCTTGGGCTGGGGCTTGCCATCTGCCAGCGCATCGCGCAGGGGCACGGCGGGTCGCTGGTCGCGAGCTCGGAGGAGGGCGGGGGCTCCCGCTTCACGCTTTCGCTTCCCGCCGTCAGGAGCGGGCGGGCACGCCTGCGCGACAGGGGCAGCGACTATACCGGCGGCTTCAACCCCACGCTCGTCGAGCTTGCCGACGCACTGCCCGCCGAAGCGTTTTTGCAGCGATATCTCGACTGACGGGAGCGGCGCCTTGATGAAGAAAAAAGTTCTGATCGCCATGAGCGGCGGCGTGGATTCCTCCGCCGCCGCGCTTTTGCTGCTGCGGCAGGGGTACGACTGCGCGGGCGCGTCGCTTTCCCTCTGCGGCAACGATACGGACGGCGCGCGCGCCGTCTGCGCGGAGCTGGGCATTCCCTTTTACACCTTTGACGAGAGCGGGCGCTTTGCGCGCGAGGTCATGGACCGCTTCGTCCGCGAGTACTGCGCGGGGCGCACGCCGAACCCCTGTATCGACTGCAACCGCTGCCTCAAGTTCGGCGCGTTTCTGGACCGCGCGCTCGAGATGGGATTTGACTGCATCGCGACGGGGCACTATGCCCGCGTCGGCTATGACGAAGAGCGCGGGCGCTACCGCCTGCTGCGCGGCGTGAGCCGCGCCAAGGACCAGAGCTATGTGCTCTATCAGCTCACGCAGGCTCAGCTCGCGCATCTGCTGCTGCCCGTCGGCGGCTTTGAAAAGCCCGAGATCCGCGAGCGGGCGGCGGAGGCCGGCCTTGCCAGCGCCCATCAGGCCGACTCGCAGGATATCTGCTTCATCCCCGACGGGGACTATGTCCGCTTCCTGCGCGACTACGGCGGCGTGACGCCCGAGCCGGGCGATTTCGTGGATGCGTCCGGCCGCGTGCTGGGGCGGCACCGCGGGCTCGTCTGCTACACGGCGGGGCAGCGCAAGGGGCTTGGCGTCAGCGCGGACCGTCCGCTCTATGTGATCGCCAAAAATGCCGGAACCAACACCGTTTTGCTCGGCGATGACGCCGAGCTGTTCTCCGGAGCGCTGCTTGCTTCGCACGTGAACTGGATCGCGGGCGGCGCGCCGGGGGAGGAGGTGCGCTGCACCGCCAAAACGCGCTACAGCCAGAAGGAGTGCGAGGCGGTCGTCACGCCGCTTGCGCCCGGCGGCGCGCATGTGGAGCTGCTTACGCCGCAGCGCGCCGTCACGGCGGGTCAGGCCGTCGTCTTTTACGACGGGGACGAGGTCCTCGGCGGCGGCACGATCGAGCGCGCGCTGTAGCGCGCCGCAAGGAAAGAGCAGAAGGCTCCGCCCGCGGGCGGAGCCTTCCTTATCGTTCGCTGATATGCCGTTCGTCGCCGAAGATCATGTCGTCCACGTCTCCGCGGCGCGGTTCCCTTTCATGCTTCCTCATCGGATCAACCTTCCTCTCTGTCGCTGCCGCCACCCGGACAGTATATGTGCGCAGCGCCGGGAAGTTGCACGAAATCGTGCAGCGGAAGAAAAATTTTATCCCCCCGGGGGGCTTGCGGCGGCCGGCTGCGTTTTGTATAGTGATTCTACAGAAAAGGAGCGGGGGAGGGAAGCGCGTGGATAAGGACAGCGTGCGCGCCTTTTTCGATGCCTGCGCCCCCACGTGGGATGCCGGCATGGTGCGCAGCGAGCGTGTGATCGGAACGATCCTCGACGGTGCGCGCGTCGGCGCGGGGAAAACGGTGCTCGATGTTGCCTGCGGCACGGGCGTGCTGTTTCCCGATTACCTTGCCCGCGGCGTATCGCACGTCACGGCGATCGACATTTCTCCCGCCATGGCGGATATCGCCCGCAGCAAGGCGGCGGGCAAGCCCATTACCGTCCTCTGCGGCGATGTGGAGAGCTACGCCTTCGGCGGGACCTTCGACTGCGTCGTGGTCTACAATGCCTTTCCCCACTTTCCGGACAGCGCGCGCATCCTCGCCGTGCTCGCCCGGCTCGTCTCGCCCGGCGGTACGTTGACCATCGCCCACGGCATGAGCCGCGAAAAGCTCGCGCACCATCATTCCGGCGCGGCCAGCGCGGTCTCCATCGGCCTGCCGGAGCTTGACGCGCTCGCCGCGCTCCTTCCGGCGGAGCTTACGCCGCTCGTCAGGATCTCGGACGATACGATGTACCAGCTCACCGCCGTGAAAAAACCCTGAATCCGAAGCAAAGGAAGGAAAACGCCATGTCCATGTCACGCAAGACCAGAGGGATCCTCCGCGATCTGACCTATGCCGCCGCCTGCCTGGCGCTGTGCATCATTCTCCCGTTCTTCACGGGGCAGATCCCGCAGATCGGCTCCATGCTCTGCCCTATGCACATCCCTGTGCTGCTGGCGGGCTTCCTGTGCGGTCCCGCCTGGGCGGGCGCAGTCGGTCTCATCGCCCCGCTGCTGCGGCATTGGATGTTCGGTATGCCGCCGTTCCCAACGGCGTTTGCCATGAGCGCCGAGCTGCTTGCCTACGGCGTCTTTGCCGGGATCTTCTACCGGCTGCTGCCGAAGAAAAAGAGCAGCATCTACCTTGCGCTCATCCTTGCCATGCTGCTCGGCCGCGCGGTCTGGGGCGCTGCCATGGCCGTTATCATGGGCATGAGCGGCGGCGCGTTCACCTGGGCGGCGTTCCTCGCCGGGGGATTTACCACGGCGCTGCCCGGCATTATCCTGCATATCATTCTGATTCCCATCCTCGTTATGGCGCTTGAAAACGCAAAGGTCATCCGCCGCTGAACCGTTTGGCATTTTTCCAACGCGCACAAACGCGCGGGCACCCTTCCGGGTGTCCGCGCGTTTTTTGCTGCGAGACGGGGAGCGTCTCAATACCGCCTGTCCAGAATATCCACCACGTCGGCAAGCGCCCCGTCCTTGCAGTGGCAGACGATGCGCGCACCGCTGGCCTTGACCTCGTCCGTTGCGTTTTCGGGCGCGAAGCCGATCTCGGAG
>DHMW01000127.1:0-1419 GCA_002405995.1 Oscillospiraceae bacterium UBA4632 | reverse complement strand
CGGGATATCGTTGTTGTGGTCGCCGACGCAGTAGATGTCCCTGCGCGCCACGCCGAGGAGCTTGGCGAGCTTCAGGATCATGCCGCCCTTGGTCGCGCCGCGGCGCGTCAGCTCCAGCAGGTGGTCGCTGGAGAAGATCAGCTCATAGCGCCCGCCCCAGCTCTGGCTGCGGATGAAGGCATATACCTCGTCCAGCATGGGCTTTTCCTCTTCAAACAGCAGCTTGATGACCGGCAGGTCCACCTCGCGGAAGCTTTTCACCTCCACCGTGCCCGCGCGCGTCAGATGCTCGTGGTTGCGCGAGAATTCGTTCGGGTGCAGCACGTGGATGCGCCGGTCGTCGTGATAGACCTCGAAGCACAGCGACGGAAAGCGCGCGAGCAGCGCGTCCACATGCTCGTAGATGTCCGCATCCAGGAACGCGGTCTCCACATATCGGCCTTCGGCAAAGTCGTAGATCGCCGCGCCGTTTGCGATCACGCACGGCGCGTTGATCGGCAGCGCGGAGGCAAACTGCGCGAACGCCGGCAGCGCCCGCCCGGTCGAGATGGTAAAGTAGCCGCCGTTTGCGATGAAGTGATCCACCGCCGCGCGGTTGCGCGCGCTCATCGGCGGGATATCCTCGCCGCGCTCCAGCGCGCCCTGGGTGTAAACGAGCGTGTTGTCAAAGTCGCTGGCAAGCAGCACGTTTTTGAATTTCTGCATGGGCGTTCCCCTCTCTTTTTCTCTCGTTTTCATCCCCCAGTATACCACGGCGGAGAGTAAATGAAAAGGGACGTTTTTGCGCGCGGGCACGCGGCCGGACGGGAGAACGGTCAGTCAGAAAGATCAAATTTCGCCTCGATGAAGCGGCGGTGGGCGGCATCCTCTGCCGCGTTTTCGTATTCCCTCCGCATGGTTTCGCGCACCCACGCGCGCAGCGGCCCGCCTGCCTGAGGGTAGCGCAAAATGCGCAGCAGACCCGCCGACTCTGCCGCAAGGATCGCTTCGTAAGCGTCCGGCACGAACTCACAGGAGACGACCTTTACGGACCCCTCCGATGCGGCTGCGAACGGCACGCCGGAAACGGGAAGCGTATTCGCCGGTTCCGCGCGGTAAATATAGCCGGAAACGCCGGCATAGGTTTCCTCCAGCGCGTCCGGCCAGTATTCCTCCAGCCGCTGCACGCCGTCCGCATCGAAGCCGTAGGGGCCCCACTTTTCCCACCGGCCCGTGTGGACAAAGCCGGTATCGCGGCAGTATTTTTCAACGGCGTTGCTCAGGTAGACCAGTACATTTTCCCGTTTCTGCGAAAAATAGACGAGAGGTTTGCCGTGGTTGGAGACGTGCGGCGTGAGGACGGTCAGACTGCCGACGGGGGAGGCGTGGTGCAGCATGGAGGCTCCTTTCCGCCTTTTGGCAAAACCGCCGCGAAACAGC
>DHMW01000059.1:340-10672 GCA_002405995.1 Oscillospiraceae bacterium UBA4632 | reverse complement strand
CCCGTTTTATAGAGGCCAGGCGCCTCTGCCCGCTTATCCTGCCTCCACACCCCCGTCGAAACCGGTACGCCCCCATGTCGTCGATATGGACTTCGTATCGCTCGCTCCGCCGCAAAGCGGCAGAGCTCGTTCACTCCATCATATCTCCTCTTCAAACGGCAAACGCCTTGCTGGTTTGCCGTTTGAAAAAGGACGAAAGCAGCGCTCGTGCGCCGCGAACAACGGCAGATCGTTGTGCGAAAGCAAAAGGAAACGAAATTACATTTTCTCCGGCTCGGGATAGTCAACGCCCTGCGTATCCACGCGGATGGTCTTGATGACCTGCGGCTTTTTCGGCATGTCGTTGTACATGTTGCGGTTCACGCGGGAGATATCCACCGCCGCCTGCGCGTTCTCGGTGATCTTGCCGAAAGCCGCGTACTGGCCGTCAAGATGAGGCGCGTCGGCCACCATGATGAAGAACTGGCTGCCCGCGCTGTCAGGGATCATCGTGCGCGCCATCGACAGAACGCCCAGCGTGTGCTTGAGGTCGTTCTTGAAGCCGTTGGCGGAGAACTCGCCCTTGATCTCATAGCCGGGACCGCCCGTGCCGTTGCCGTCCGGGTCGCCGCCCTGGATCATAAAGCCGGGGATGACGCGGTGGAACACCACGCCGTCATAAAAGCCGGAGTTCGCCAGCGCGATGAAGTTGTTGACGGTGTTGGGCGCGATCTCTGGATAGAGCTCGCCGCTCATCACCGCGCCGCTTTCCATTTCGATGGTCACGATCGGATTTGCCATAATTTCTCTCCTTATCTCCGCGCGCGCATCGCGCGGTCGATCTCGCGCTTGGCGTCGCGTTTGGCGGCGTCCTCGCGCTTGTCGTAGTTTTTCTTGCCCTTGCACACGCCGACTTCGACCTTCACGCGCGCGTCCTTGAAGTAAACGCTCAGCGGGATCAGCGCATAGCCATCCTGCTTGACGAGCGAGTAGAGCTTGCCGATCTCGCGCTTGTGCAGAAGGAGCTTCTTCGGCCGGTCGGGGTCGTGGTTGAAGATATTGCCCTTGTCGTAGGGGGAGATGTGCATCGACAGCACGCTCGCCTCGCCGTTTTTGACGATGACATAGCTGTCCTTCAAATTCAGCGCACCGGCGCGGATGGACTTGACCTCCGTGCCCTTGAGCTCGATGCCCGCCTCATAGCGGTCCTCGACGAAGTAGTCATGGAACGCCTTGCGGTTCTGCGCCATGATCCTGATCCCTTTTTTCTCCGCCACGACGCAGTCACTTCCTTTCCCCAGCGCATGCCAGTATAGCATGATTTTACCCTGCGCACAAGGTCTGTAATCAAAATGTAATAATTTCGATTTTCCCTGTGGCAATCTCCGCGGTCTTATGCTATACTGTAAAATGATTTTATGCCGTTTTCGGGAGGTGAGCCGGTATCGACATCACACTTCGCATCGTGATCCCTGCGCCGCTGCTGCGCGCGCTGGCGCTGCTGTCGGCAAGCCTCCTGTGCCTGTACGCCGTCACGCTCGACCCCTCTGCCGCCGAGGAGCCTCCGGCCGCACCGTTGGCGGAGGAGAGCACGGAAAAGGAGCCGCCCGAAGGCGAGCAGAGCGCGGAGGATATCCTGCTCTCCGCCCGCACCGTCATGCATGGGATGGGTCAGCTGCGCAATGTCACCGTGCTCAACTGCCGCGAGGGCTTTGAGCTTTACTATGAGCTCGGCGCGCGCGTGTTTGAGGTCGATCTGCGCATGACGAGCGACGGGCAGGTCGTGCTGCGGCACGACTGGCGCGCCGGCTGGCAGAGCGGCGTGAGCGAGCTGATGGTCCCGACCTGCGAGAAATTCCTTTCAACGGCCATCCTGAACGAATACACGCCCATGAGCTTCCGCGATCTGCTGCTTCTCATGGAGGAATACCCCGATATCTGTGTCATCACCGACACGAAGTTCACCGATGCCGAGGTCGTGACTGCGCAGTTCACCGCCATGCTGAACGACGCGCACGAGCTGGGGCTTTCCTACCTGTTCGACCGCATGGCCATCCAGGTCTACTCGCCGCTGATGTTCCGCGTGGTGGATCATCTCGGGCATTTCCCGCACTACATCTACACGCTCTATAGCGAGGGCTTTGCCTGCACGGAGGATGCCTTTCGGGAAAAGGCGGAATTCTGCCGCAGCAGCGGCATCTGCGGCATCACGATGTGGGACAGCTGGTGGAACGGGCGCTACGCGCTCATTGCCGAGAGCTATGGCCTGCGCTGCTATGTTCACACCGTCAACGACCCCGAGCGCGCCCGCGCGCTGCTCGACAGCGGCGTCAGCGCCGTTTATACCGACCGTCTCATCCCCAATGACGCACAAGGAGTGATCGACCCATGGAGCTGAACGAGACCTTTCTCCGCCGCAAGGAGATATACCGCGGACGCATCATCGACCTGCATGTGGACACCGTGCGCCTGCCCAACGGAAAAGAGAGCACGCGCGAGGTCGCCGATCATCCCGGCGGCGTGGCGGTCGTCGCCATCGACGAAAACGACAATGTGCTCACGGTCAGGCAGTACCGCTACGTTTTCTCCCGCGTGCTGGAGGAGATCCCCGCCGGAAAGCTCGAGCGCGGCGAGGATCCGTATGGGGCTGCGCTGCGCGAGCTGAAGGAGGAAACAGGCGCCGTTCCCTCGCGCATGACCTCCCTCGGCAGGCTGCTCGTCTCTCCCGGCTGCTACAGCGAGGTGCTGCACCTTTACCTTGCCGAAGGGCTTTCCTTCGGCGCGCAGCACCCGGATGAGGACGAGTTCCTGGAGGTGTGCCGCACGCCGTTTTCCGAGCTGCTCGCGCGCGTGCTGCGCGGCGAGCTTGACGACGCCAAGACCGTCTGCGGCATCCTGAAGGCCTACGCCCTGCGCACCGCCCTCTGAGCACGCCCCATATAAACCGAATCAGACAGGAGAGAGAACCCTGATGGAACAGAAAAAGACTGTCCTCATCGTGGAGGACGAAAAGAATATCGTCGATATCATCCGCTTCAACCTCCAGCGCGCGGGCTACGACACGCTGGAGGCCTACGACGGTGAGGCGGGCCTCGCCGTCGCGCGCGAGAAAAAGCCGGATCTCATCCTGCTCGACGTGATGATGCCCAAGATGATGGGCTTTGACGTCTGCCGCGCGCTGCGCCGCAGCGGGGACAACGTTCCCGTTATCATCCTGACCGCGCGCGAGGAGGAAGAGGACAAGATCCTCGGCCTTGAGATCGGCGCGGATGATTACATCACCAAGCCCTTCTCCATGCGTGAGCTGCTCGCGCGCGTCAAGGCGAATATCCGCCGCACCGCCATGCTCTCCGCCCCCGCCGGCGAGGACAGTGCCATGAGCGCCGGCGGCGGCATCACCATCAATACCGACAGCTTCCAGGTCTACAAAAACGGCACGCCCATCGACCTGACACAGCGCGAGTACGAGCTGCTTACCTTCCTTGCCAGCCACCCGGGCAAGGTCTTTTCCCGCGTGGATCTGATGGAGCAGGTCTGGAACTACGGCTACGTCGGCGACGATGCGCGCACCGTGGACGTCACGGTACGCCGCCTGCGCGAAAAGATCGAGGATGATCCCGCTGCCCCCGCCTATATCCTCACGCGCCGCGGCGTGGGCTACTATTTTTCCGCGCAGTCGTAACGCACCCCGCCCCGAAGCCTTGCGAAAGGAGTACCGTCTATGTTCCGCAGCCTGCACATGAAGCTCGTGATGATCATGCTGCTGCTTGTCACCTCGCTGATGGCGGTGGTCGGCGCGTTCCTGATGACCAGCGTTACCAACTTCTATATCGACGATTTCTACGAGCAGATGAACGAGACCTTCGGCGAGTCCAACGCGGCCTTTGTCGCCACGCTGCGCGAGGAATGCGCGCAGGAGGACGGCGCGGCGCGCCTGCAAGCCATCCTTGAATCCTACTCCGGCACGCTGAGCATCGACTCGCGCAACCGCAACTACTACATCCTTGACGCCAGGACGGGCAGCGTCCTCGCCTCAAGCAACGAGAGCGCCGACACGCTGGAGCAGACGGAAAACATCCTTGCCGCGCGCAACGGCGAGGTCGGCGATCACAGCGACCTTGCCGCAAGCTATATGGATGTCGCCATTCCCATCTCCGGCGGCGACAACAGCTTCATCATCTACATCCGCGATAACCGCACCACCGTTTCCTCGCTGAACTCCGAGCTGCTGTTCATCATTTTGCAGGCGCTTCTTGTGGGCCTGCTCGTTTCGGTCCTTCTCTCGTTCCTGCTCGCCAAAACAATGATCGACCCCATCGAAAAGCTGACCGAGGGCGCCGAGCGCGTTGCCGCCGGCGATTTTGACGAAACGCTCGCCGTGGAATCGACGGACGAGATCGGCATCCTCACCACCACGTTCAACGACATGGCGTCCGTTCTGCACGCCACGCTCGAGGCGGTGGAAAACGAGCGCAACAAGCTTGACACGCTCTTTCTCCACATGAGCGACGGCGTCGTCGCCTACGACGGGAACGGCAGGCTCATCCACTGCAACCCCGCCGCCTGCGAGCTGCTCGGCCGCACGGCGGAGGAATGCGTCTACAGCGAGCTGTTCGAGTCCGTCTGTCCCTTCTCTCAGGTCGTCTCCATGCAGCGCAGCGACTTTGTGGAATCGGAGCTGACGGTCGGCGAGCGCAGCGTGGAGCTGTATTTTGCCCCGTTTTCCGACGAGGAGAGCGGCGGCGTCCTCATCGTGCTGCACGATGTGACGGAGCACCGCAAGACCGAGGAGCGCCGCAAGGAATTCGTCGCCAACGTCTCCCACGAGCTGCGCACGCCGCTGACGAACGTCCGCTCCTATGCCGAGACGATCCGCGAGGCGGGCGGCGAGCTGAGCCGCGAGACGGAAAACGATTTTCTTGACGTCGTCATCAGCGAAACGGACCGCATGACCCACATCGTGCAGGACCTTCTCACGCTCTCGCGCCTTGACTCCGGCCGCAGCGAAATGAATATGGCCCGCTTCCCCTTCTCCGCAGCCATCGACGCGGTGCTGCGCTCGATCGAGCTGGAGGCCCGCCGCCACGGGCACGAGCTGACGCACGATTACAGCGAAAATCTTCCGCTCATCCTCGGCGACCGCGGGCGCGTGGAGCAGGTCATGCTCAACGTGCTCGGCAACGCCGTGAAGTATACGCCCGACGGCGGCCATATCCGCGTCACCGCCGGCAGCGAGGGCGAAAACGTCTGGATGGAGGTCGCCGACGACGGCATCGGCATCCCCGAGGCTGACCGCAGCCGTATCTTCGAGCGCTTCTACCGCGTGGACAAGGCGCGCTCGCGCGAGTCCGGCGGCACGGGGCTCGGCCTTTCCATCGCCACCGAGATCGTCCAGCGGCACCACGGCTCGCTCACGCTCGTTGACCGTCCCGGCCCGGGCACGACCGTCCGTCTCGTGCTGCCCATCACGCAGCCCATCGGCGGGGAGGTCTCCCATGAGCGCTAAAAAGACCGCCCTGCTCCGCCATGCGCAGAATATCGCCATCGCCGCGCTCACGCTCTCGGCGCTGTTCCTTCTGATGCAGACGCCGCTCGTGGGCGGTCTTGCCGGCAAAACGCCATACGAGCTGGCGCAGGACCTCCTTCTCTCCGACGATCCCGTCTCCGACAGCACCGTTACCGCCGACCCGACGGAGCTGGCGCTCCCTGTGCGCGTGGTCTTTACCAGCGAATACGCCCGCTTCGGGCTGGACGCGCTGACCACGCTCGACGCGGAATTTGAGCAGGCGGGCGTGTTTTTCAGCGAGGCGCTCGGCTCCGCCGAGCCGCTCGCCCCCTGCCGGGAGGAGGAGCTGCTTGCCGCGCTGCATACCACGGGGCTTTACCTTGACCTCGACGCCGACACGCCGCTCGAGCTGCTCGCCGCCATCCTCGGCGTCGCCGCGCCGGAGACGGCGCTGCTCAAGGTCACGCGCGCGCTGCTCTGCCCTGCCGAGGACGGCAGCGCCATCCTCTACCTGCAGGACAGCGAGCAGGGCTGCTTCTCCTGCCGCACGGCGGTCAGCAGCACCGCCCTTGCCGGCAGCCTCGCCGCGCTCAACGGCAACGGCACAGAATTTGCCTTTGCCCTCTCCGGTGATTATGAGCGCCTTTCGCCCTATTCGCTCATTTTCAGCGAGCCGCCGCAGCGCTACCTGCTTTCCTCCGCCAGCGCGCTGACGGAGCCCTCCGATTTCCTTCGTCTTGCCGAATTCAACCCCCACACCGAGAACAGCTATACCGATTCCTCGGGTACCACCGTCATTCCCGAGGTCTACGGCACGCTGCGCCTCCGCCCGGACGGCACCGCCATTTATCAGGGCGGCAGCGCCGAGCCCGGCTCTCTCTACTATGTTGCCGCCGTGGAAAGCGGCAGGCCCACGATGAGCGAATCGGTCGCCGCCGCGCAGCGCCTGACCTTTACCTTGCTGCGCGACGCCATCGGTGATGCCGTGCTGTACCTCAGCGGCTACGACGGCAGCGCCAAGCACTGCACCGTCACCTTTGACTATGCGGTGGACGGTACGCCGCTCCGCTTTTCAGACGGCACTCATGCCGCGTCCGTGACCATTGAGGGGCAGAGCATCACCGGCTTCACGCTTCATTGCCGCACCTACACGCTCAGCGACAGCCCTGCGCTGCTGCTTCCCGTGCGGCAGGCTGCGGCGATCGCTGCCAGCCGCTATCCCAGCGCCGAGCTTCGCGTCTGCTATGATGACCGCGGCGCAGACACCGTCGGCGTCAGCTGGTTCAGCAGCTGACCGCTCATTCCTCCATCTTCCCCGAAAGGAGACTGCGCCCATGAAGACCTCGCGGCTGAAAAGCATCGTCATCGTGATCCTGCTGCTGGTCAATCTGTTCCTGCTGATCCTGCTGTTCAGCCGCCGCGCTGAGGAGCAGGCCGCCCGCGAGCGCTCGGTCGAGCAGCTTGTCACGCTTTTTGAGTCCAACGGCGTCTCCCTCGACCCCTCCGTCCTCCCGGCGGAGAGCGGCATCCTCTCCGCCGCGCTCGGGCGCGACGCCGCGCGCGAGACTGATTTTGCCGCGGCGCTGCTCGGCGATGAGGTCAGCGTCTCCGACTCCGGCGGCGGAGTCTGCCTGTACACCGGCGGCAGCGGGCGCTGCTCCATCCGTGCCGGCGGCGCGGTAGAGGCGGCGCTCTCCCGCCCGCTCGACGACCCCGACGCCTTCTGCCGCGACCTGTTCAGGACCTTCGGCTATGAGCGCACCCTCTCCCAGCTCTCCGCTGACGGCAGCGGCAGCATCAGCGGCGTGCGCAGCGCCGGAGCGCATCCGGTTTTCAACGCCTCGCTCACGCTCAGCTTCTCCGGCGGCACGCTCACCGCCGTCTCCGGCGTCTTTCTTTCCACCCTCACCGAGGGGCGGCGCGCCGAGGGCATCGATGCCGTCACCGCGCTGGTCCATTTTCTCGATTACCGCAGCGCCTCCGGCATCGTCTGCACGCAGGTCTGCGCCGTGGACAGCGGCTATCTGCTCCAGTCCTCCGCCGCGGTGCCGCTGCGCCTGCTCCCTGTGTGGCGCGTCACAACGGACGTGAACAGTTTTTATGTAAACTCAAAAACCGGCGAGATCACGCGCGAGTAGGCGTTTTCCCCGCTTTTCGGAATTTTTTGCCTTTCGGCATTGCTTTTTCTGCTTTTTCTGGTATACTGTCGATGTATTATGTGAATACCAAGGACAGGCGGCCGTATGTCCCGTCCTTTTTCCTGATAATCGAAACCTCTTCATAAGGAGCTTTTATGACGAAGTATATTGTGGAGGGCGGCCATCCGCTCTTCGGTGAAGTGCGCATCAGCGGCGCAAAGAATGCCGCCGTTGCCATCATTCCCGCCGCCCTTCTGGTTGACGGGGTCTGCCGCATCGAAAATATTCCCCAGATCTCCGACGTGACCGCCCTGCTCAAGATCCTGGAGCAGCTCGGTGCGAATGTCCGCTTCCTCAACCGCAGCGATGTGGAGATCGACTGCCGCCATATTGCCACCACGCAGGTCTCGCAGGAGCTGGCGCACAGGATCCGCGCCTCCTACTATCTCATCGGCGCGCTGCTCGGCCGCTTCGGCGAAGCCGAGGTCTCCATGCCCGGCGGCTGCAACTTCGGCGGCGTGCGCCCCATCGACCAGCACGTCAAGGGCTTTGCCGCCATGGGCGCCGAGGTGCGCGAGGGCGACTTCATCTGCGCCAGGGCCAGCGGCGGGCGCATGAAGGGCGCGAACGTCTACCTCGACGTCGTCTCCGTCGGCGCGACAATGAACATCATGATGGCGGCCGCCCTTGCCGAGGGCACTACCGTCATTGAAAACGCCGCCAAGGAGCCGCACATCGTCGATCTGGCGAACTTCCTGAACTCCATGGGTGCAAACATCAAGGGCGCCGGTACGGACACCATCCGTATTTTCGGCGTGGACAGGCTGCACGGCGGCACGTACGCCATCATCCCCGACCAGATCGAGGCCGGCACCTATATGGCGGCGGTCGCCGCCTGCGGCGGGCAGGTCCTGCTGCGCGGCATCATCCCCAAGCATATGGACTGCATCACCGCGAAGCTCCTGGAAATGGGCGTGCAGGTCGAGGAGCAGGACGATACCCTGCTCGTCCGCCGCGCGGGCAGGCTGCGCCGCACCAACGTCAAGACCCTGCCGTACCCCGGCTTTCCCACCGACATGCAGCCGCAGATCACCGTTGCCCTCTGCCTTGCCGAGGGGACGAGCATGGTCACCGAGGGCGTGTGGGATAACCGCTACCGCTACGTCGGCGAGCTGACACGCATGGGCGCGCAGATCCGCGTAGAGGGCCGCACCGCCGTGGTGGAGGGGGTTGACCGTCTGACTGCCGCCAGCGTGCAGGCGTATGATCTGCGCGCCGGGGCCGCCATGGTCATTGCAGCGCTCGCCGCCGAAGGCGTGAGCGAGATCACCAACGTCCACTACATCGAGCGCGGCTATGAGGACATCATCGGTAAGCTCCGCAATCTCGGCGCGCAGATCGACAGTGTTGAGTGCGAGGAAGCCGTCGAGACCCGCCAGATCGGCTGATTCAATCAAAAAGCGCCTTGCTGCGGCAAGGTGCTTTTCTTTTAGAAAGGATATTATGTATACCGATATCTACACCTCTTTCCTGCCGCGGGAGCTTCTCGCCATGGCGGAAACGCCCGCGATGCAGCGGCTTGCTCGTGTCGGCATGCACTGCGGCTGCGAATACGCCGCCTTTCCCATTTATCGCACCGCACGCTCACCCTACTCCCGTTATACGCATTCGCTCGGGACCGCCGCGATCGTCTGGCATTTTACGCACGATCTGAAGCAAGCCGCCGCGGGCCTGCTTCATGACATTGCGACCCCGGCTTTTGCCCATGCCATCGATTTTCTCAACGGCGACCACCTGAGGCAGGAATCGACCGAGCGCCGCACCCGCGCCATGATCGCCGCCTCGCCGGAGCTGACGGCGCTGCTCGCGCAGAATGGGCTGTGCACTGCCGATGTGGAGGATTACCATCGCTACCCCATTGCCGACAACGATCCGCCCCGCCTCTCCGCAGACCGGCTCGAGTACACCCTCGGCAATGCGCACCTCGTTTTCCACAGCACGGAGGACGAGCTGCGCGCCCTCTACTCCGACCTTTTTGTCGGCAAAAACGAGGACGGACTGCCGGAGCTTTGCTTTGCGCATGCCGGCTGCGCCGCTGCCTTTGCGCGCCTTGCCCTGCGGCAGTCGCAATGGTTTGTCTCCGACGATGACCGCTTCAGTATGCAGGCGCTCGCCGACCTGCTGCGCGATGCGCAGCGCCGCGGCGTTCTGTCAACGGGAGATCTCTATACCGATGAGCCGACTGTCATCGCCCGTCTGCTCGCCGACCCGGAGAGCGCTGCGTACTGGCGGGATTTTCGCCGCATCACCGGCACAAAAAGCACGCCGGAGCGTCCTTCCGGCGTTTACGCCGTCAGGGTCGCCGCCAAAAAGCGCAGCATCGATCCTCTGGTGCAGACCGATGCCGGACCGCGGCGCTTCAGCGCGCTCAGCGCGGATTACGCCGCCGCACTTTCCGCCTTTCGCGCAGACGGCTTCGACCGCTGGGTGCAGGCCATATATGAATAGCGTTCTCCCGAATAGAAGGCAGCGGTACCGAGGTGCGGTACCGCTGCTTTTCATCCGTTGTCACCGGCAGCCGGACGTCAAAGAGCTGGCAGATACGCCGTTGAGCTCTCCGGCGTGCGGGAAACGCCCTGCCGTCATTCTCCGCGCAGCCGTTGATTTTTCCTGGCTGCAAACCGCGCCAGGTACATCACGAGCAGCCAC
>DHMW01000059.1:0-123 GCA_002405995.1 Oscillospiraceae bacterium UBA4632 | reverse complement strand
GTGGTCAAGCCGAAGATGGGATAGAAGCAGGCGATGCGCTGAAAAAATGCGCTTCCGATCATGACCGCAGTCGCACCGGCGCCGAAAAGGGCGATGATCTTTCCGCCTGTCGGGATCACGATC